>DAOUTT010000218.1 GCA_030668545.1 Anaerolineales bacterium
CAATAAAGGACGCACTCTCCCGCCGGACCTACCGGCAGCTTTTCGCCCGTTGGGGAATTGAGGAACCGTCCCAGACACATGATGAATCAGGCAGCGGTTTGGATATGGATCAAATGATGATGGACGCTGTCCGGGAACCTCCTGATGTGCAGGTCTCACCAGGAGATCTAGCTGCGATTCTCTTTACAAGCGGTACAACCGACGAGCCTAAAGGCGTCTGTTTGACCCACGAAAATCTCGTCGCCAATGCACTCCAAACGCGCCACTGGATCCCTGATCTAGAGACCGGTCGTGAGACCTTTTTGGCTGTGCTTCCATTGACGCACAGCTACGGGATGACCAGCGCCATGAACATTCCCATTGCCCTTGGAGCGACGATCGTCCTGCTCCCCGTGTTTGAGTTGGAACAGGTTCTCGACCACATAAAAGAGTATCAACCGACCATATTCCCGGGTGTGCCTTCGATCTATATGGCCATCAACACAGCGCGCAATGCGCGAGCTTATGGCGTCTCCTCGATCAAAGCTTGCATCAGCGGGGCAGCACCACTTCCAATTGAGGTCCAGGAGAAATTCGAGAAGCTCACAAAAGGTCGATTGGTCGAGGGGTACGGTCTGACTGAAGCCTCACCTGTGACCCACGCAAGTCCTTTCGCTGGGCCTCAGAAACCAGGCGCGATGGGCATCCCAATCCCAAACACAGATGCAAAGATCGTCGATCTCGTCTCGGGAGAGGACCTGCCTCCCGGAAAGATCGGTGAACTTCTCGTGCGCGGTCCCCAGGTGATGAAAGGTTATTGGGACGGGAAGAAAGGCGGCGCAGATCCAGGAACCACGATCGAAGATGGCTGGTTGCATACGGGTGATGTCGCGGCGATGGACACGGATGGTTTCTTCACGATCATCAGCCGCAAGCGCGACACGATCATGGCCGGTGACTATAGCATCTACCCGCGCGATGTAGAAGAGGTGCTTTACGAGAACAGCAAAGTCTTGGAGGTCGCCGTTGTTGGCGTTCAGGCCGAGGACGGTGGACAGCGGGTGAAAGCCTTCGTCGTCCCCCGCCCCGGCAGCGAGCTCTCGAAGGAAGAGCTTATCGAACTTTGCCACAGGCGGCTAGAGCCTTATGCTGTTCCCTGGGAAATCGAGTTTCGTGAGGAGCTGCCCAAGTCCTTCGTGGGTAAAGTTCTGCGAAGGATGCTTGTCAAGGACACAGCTTAGCATCTCACCGCTTTCCTATTGGCAACTGAAGATATCGGTGGCACCACCTCCAATTTTTAGGGCAGCCACCTTTCCACTCTAGTTCAGGCTGATGAGCACCAGTAAGAACCCGAATCCCTAATCTTTGACCTAGGTCAAACTGGTCGTACAATAAGGAGATTCCGTTGCTATTGAAGAGATTGGGCATCGTCTCTATTCTCATTATCGGCTGTGTGCTAATGTTTAAACCTTCCTGGCTCCTCAACCGACTCTCCGCTCACTCCCCCGACGTCCTCTACTCCGTTGAGACACAGGAGCCCATCCTCGCCCTGACGATCGACGACGGACCCGATCCATCGACCACACCTCTTATTCTTGATCTTCTAATGGAACATGGAGCGCGAGCGACGTTTTTCTTGCTATCCGATCGCATTCCAGGCAACGAAGCCCTTGTCCAGCGTATCGTGGACGAAGGCCATGAGATCGGCAACCATCTGACCGACGATCAACCGAGCATCCGCCTTTCTGTGGACGAGTTCGAGGGTCGATTACTCCACGCCCAGGATATCCTTTCCCAGTTTAGCGAGGCCCACTGGTTTCGGCCCGGATCGGGCTGGTATAACCAATCCATGCTCGATATCCTTTTTCAGCATGGGTATCGGCTCGCCTTAGGTTCAATCCACCCTTTTGACTCACAGATCCCATCATCCTGGTTTGCGTCCAACTACATCCTATGGCGGGCCCAACCCGGAAACATCATTGTTTTGCATGACATTGGCAGCCGCGGCCAACGTACGGCGGATACCTTGAATAAGGTTTTGCCTGCGCTGATAGACCGCGACTTTCGCATTGTCACGCTAACAGAATTATCCGAGCAAGCGCAGAGTGAGGATTAATCCTCGCGACCCCGCGCACGAGTAAAGAATGCGCTTTGCAGCGTTCCGTACACAGAGGAGGAAGAGATGGAATTAACCCCTTATCAATCACTTGCAGAACGGTTGAACGCGCTCCCTGATGGATTCCCACCGACGGAGGATGGCGCGGAGCTGCGCCTGCTCCAATTTCTCTATACGCCGGAGGAGGCTCAGCTTGCAGCTCAGCTCCGTTTGACAAAAGAAACTTCGAACGAAATTGCCTCCCGTCTCGATCTGGACCATAAGACCATTCGCGATCTATTGAAGAAGATGTCCCGCAAAGGGCTCATTGCCGCCGGAAAGGTTAATGGCGGTATCGGCTTCGGCTTAGAGCCCTTCGTCGTTGGTATCTATGAACACCAGGCTGGGCGCATCGATAAAGAGTTAGCCGAACTCTTCGAGGACTACTACCAGCAGGCATTCGGCACCGTTGTGGATATTAAACCCCAATTCCACCGTGTGATTCCGGTCGATGAGACTGTGGATGTCGATATGGAGGTCCTCCCTTACGAGAGCGTGACCTCTCTCATAGATCAAGCCAATTCCTGGGGTGTCCTTGATTGCATATGTCGGAAACAGAAAGCACTCATCGGCGAGGCCTGCGACCACCCTGTGGAGGTATGCATGGTATTCAATGAGCGCCCTGACGCCTTCGACGGGAATCCCGTCATTCGCGCTTTGGATCGCGAAGGGGCATACGCAGTCATGCGTATTGCAACCGAAGCCGGTCTAGTGCATTCAATCAGCAATAAACAGGACGGGCACCAGTATATCTGTAATTGCTGTACTTGCTCCTGCGGGATATTGCGCGGCATGGCCGAGATGGGGGTAGCGAACGTCGTTGCCCGCTCGCCTTTTGTCTCCGCGGTTGATGAGGACCTGTGTGCGAAATGCGAAACTTGTTCGGATTACTGCCAGTTCGACGCGATCACCTATCAGGAGATCGCCGTCGTCGATCGGAATCGCTGCGTGGGCTGTGGCCTGTGCGTTCTTCACTGCCCTGACGAAGCCATGACCCTTGAACGCAGACCTTCTGAAGAAGTACTGCCGGTTCCCGAGACACTCACCGATTGGCGCATGGATCGCGCCGCTGCCCGCGGCATTAAAATGGATGATGTGCTTTGAATCCATATAAAAAGGGCAAGAAATCTCGAAGCAACTTGCATCTCCCCGGCAGGGAGAAACCGTACGTCATGGCCCATCGCGGGAATAAGGTCGCCTTCCCTGAAAATACGATTTCCGCCTTTCAGCAGGCGCTGCAAGACGGCGCCGATCTCATCGAAACCGATCTGCATCTATCGGCAGACGATGTTTTCATGTGCATTCACGATGGAACCGTCAATAGGACGACGGACGGCAGCGGAGCTGTAGCGGAAATGAGCTTGAGCGAACTCACGAAGTTTAACGCCGCAGCATCACGCCCGGAGCTTCCTCCGGAGCCAATCCCCACACTGAGAGACCTCGCTGAGATTCTCCCTCAAGATATCGGGCTGGCTTTGGAACTGAAAACTGACCGCTTCCTCGAGCCAGCCACCTGTCGGCGTCTCGCGCAGGAGTTAGAACAGCTCGGTCTGAAGGCTCGCACAGTGGTACTCTCCTTCAGTAAATCGCGATTGGATACCATCCGCTTGGTCGCTCCCGAGTTGCCCGTAGGTTGGATCACGCTCTCCAAAATCTGGCCGATCTGGGGTGTTGAGATGATCGGACCCTTCTGGCCGCTGCTCTTCCTGAATCCTTTTTATGTATACCTTGCCCATTCCCGCCAACAGATCATCTGTCCGCTTGATCCCAAACCCGATTCACGCCTCTGGTATTACCGTTTCCTGGGATGCGACGCCGTTCTCACAGATAATCCCGCCGAAACATGCCGGTTGCTGGGAAGGTAGCATGGGCGGCAACACCAGAACGATCTATCGCCTGGCCCAGATCAACAGTTTCCACTTGATCCTATGGAAAATTGAGAACAGAACGAGGAGGTTTGAATGACCGTCGACAGTTTCAAATTCCTACCGCGTTTGATCGCCATGTTTTACCGCATGACCAAGCGGGAGCCAAAAATACCGATCCCCTGGACACCACTCGGGCTCCCACTAAGTGAATGCACATTCGGTTTGGTGACATCCGCAGGTCTGTACATGCGCAAGTCCGATCGCCCATTTGATGTCGAGCGTGAGCGCCAGAACCCAACCTGGGGTGACCCCAGCTTCCGGATCATCCCCAGCGATATCGAGAGTGGCGCAGTCGCCGCGAGCCATCTTCACTTCAACACCGCTGATGTAGAGGCAGATTTCAACATCCAGCTCCCAATCCATCGCTTTCTCACCTTGGTGGAAGATGGGCGAATAGGCGGGCTGGCCACAA
>DAOUTT010000089.1 GCA_030668545.1 Anaerolineales bacterium
GGACGAACCCGTTGTCTCCATCTGGTCGGTTGAAGGACGGCTCAAGATCCTGGCCGCCTTTGGCCCATGTCAAAAGACAATGATCGAGCATGGCTTGCGGGGCGCAGCCGACTTGATCTATCGCGAGGGGGCCTTCTATCTCCATCAAGTTTGTGAGGTCGAGGAGCCTGACCCCGATGATCCTGAAGGGTGGCTTGGAATAGACCTGGGTATTGTCAATCTGGCGACCACATCTGATGGCGATACATTCTCTGGCAAAGAGTTGGAAGCCAGACGCCAGTGGTATGAGAAGCGCCGAGCCATACTCCAGTCGGTCGGCACAAGGTCCGCCAAGCGTGCACTCATGAAGCTCTCCGGGCGGTTCGCCCGCTTCCAGAAACACGTCAACCACAGTATCAGCAAGGCTCTAGTCGGGGCTGCGAAACGCACCTCTTGCGGGATCGCTCTCGAAGATTTGAGTGGTATCCGCAAGAGGGTAAGAGTTCGGCGCGGACAGCGAACCCGACATCACAACTGGGCTTTCCACCAGCTCGGGCAGTTCGTGACCTACAAAGCACGGCTGGCTGGTGTAGCTGTGACCCTGGTTGACCCAAGATACACATCTCAACTCTGCCCCCTTTGTGGGCATATCTCCAGGGCTAATCGCAAGTCTCGTGATTGGTTCGCGTGTTCGTCATGTGGGTTCGCTGCCCCTGCCGACCACGTAGCAGCGATCAACATCGCTGCGAGGGCCGATGTAGACCGGCCCATGGACTCGACTGAGGAGCTAAAGGACATTCCCATGTCAATTGCGGCTCCGTATGAAGTTAGGGTCAATGCCCCTCAGCTTGCTGTGGGGTAGTTTACTCGTATCTATTCTGTAGCCGATCAGCTCCCTGCAGATATGTCATTGATCCAGACTCGCCCCTTTCGTGCGCCACACCACACCATTTCTCATGCCGGACTCGTCGGCGGCGGCAATTGGCCCCGGCCGGGCGAGATCTCGCTCGCCCACCGTGGGGTTCTCTTTCTGGACGAACTGCCCGAGTTTGGCCGAAACGTGCTTGAGGTCATGCGCCAGCCCATGGAGGACCACGTCGTCACGATCAGCCGAGCGCGCGGCTCCTCAACTTTCCCTGCTAATTTCATGCTGATCGCAGCGATGAATCCCTGCCCCTGTGGTTTCTTCGGTGACCTTGAACGGGATTGCACCTGCACACCCAACTCCGTAACTCGTTACCAGAAGCGCATTTCCGGCCCGCTGCTGGACCGAATCGACATTCACGTTGAGGTGCCGAGAGTGGATTTCGAGAAGCTTTCAAGTGATCGTGTTGGTGAACCCTCCGAATCGATACGGGACCGGGTTGAAAGCGCACGTGAGAGGCAGCGGGAGCGCTTTGGTGAAACGGAGCTAGTGTGCAATGCAGACATGGGGCCGGCAGAGGTACGCAAATACTGCCATCTCGATGAGACAGGCTTGGCGTTGATACGGCAGGCGATGAGTCAATTGCAGCTTACCGCGCGCGGGTATCATCGAGTGCAGAAGCTCGCCCGGACGATCGCCGACCTTTCCGGTGATGATGAGATCATCCCCAACCACCTCGCTGAAGCGCTCCAGTACCGCCCCCGCCGGTGGGTTTGAGCCTTCCTAGCCAAGAAATGAATAAGGAACCGCCCCAGTATGAATGAGTGGGCTGGCTGGGAAAAGAAAACCCCCGACTCTTGTGAGGCGGGGGTTTGAATTATTGTCTATATCGCAACTAGACTGACTTTAGATAGTGATACTCCTTTATTCGGCAGCAGCCTTCCGTACAGTCAATGGTGCGCATGGCCACGCTCCTTCTGGTTTATTTTTTTCCCAAATGACAAAATATTGACCCTCATTTAGGAGTTTGTATTCATGAAGCACATGATTAGCATCCGCATTCGCTACGGATGAAGTGGGGAACTCTTGACACCAAGTAGGCCAAAACAAATCGCCCTCCGGATTCGGATCAGGAGTGAACTCGAAATCTAGAATATCTTGCCAGACCTTCCCTTCATCCGCCCTGCAAATACGCATCCATCCGGTCAATTCAGTTGTGTTTTTAACAGTGATCATATGGGTGCCTGTTTCAACTTCAGAGGGACCGCTAAAAACACACTCATTACCATCAAAAGTAATAATTATGTCGTCATCACTTCTGCATGCTGAAGCTCCAATGGCTAGCAATAGCAGCGCAAGCGCCATGACCGGTTTCTCTACCACTTTCTTTTTCATGGTATCTCCTCCAAAGCTGAAAAACCTGACCTCGGTTGAAGTCGGTCACGATGACGAATGGAACGAGTTCAATGTTGGTGTGTGACGTACTTCAAATATTACGTCACATCGATTTTTACTTCAATAGAACAAACAATCTCCCCCAACCAGAGGGGGGGGACAACTTCGGGGGGAAACGGTAGAAAACTTGGTCCGCCCCCGCCGGTGGGCTTGATACACCGTGCATCGACTTGAGCTCGGCTAACATTCATCCTATGAAACGATTTTCAGCCATTTGACTTGAATAAATAGACAAATTAATTGTTGTTTATCCACATTGCATAGATTGGGTAGAGAACATAGAATTGGTGATGTAAATTCTGTCCATTCGGTGCAGGAAATCAAATCCTGAGATCTCGTCCCGAGACTCTACAAGGGATAATTGGATGTCCAAAATCAATCCAGATCTAGAAAGAGTGCTGCTCACGCAGGAGGAAATCAGCCTTCGTGTGGCGGAACTGGCGCAGCAGATCTCCGAGGATTATCGCCAGAACGGCAACCTTTACCTGGTGGGGATTCTTAAAGGAGCGTTCATCTTCTTGGCGGACCTCGTGCGTGAACTAACCATCCCTCACACCGTCGATTTCATGGCCCTCTCAAGTTATGGGAATAGTGCCACATCCAGCGGCGCGGTACGGATCCTGATGGATCTTCGTGCGCCCATCGAGAACCGGGATATCCTGCTCGTCGAGGACATTGTCGATACCGGTCAAACAATTTCCTATTTGCACAAGACATTACAAGGTCGGCGACCGCGGTCATTGAAATCCTGTGTTTTGGTGCAGAAGGAGGGGGACGTATCACATGAACCGATTGATTATCTCGGGTTCACGATCCCTAACGTGTGGGTTGTTGGCTACGGGTTAGACTACGCAGAGACGTATCGCACGCTTCCCTACCTCGCTGAACTCAAGCGCAGCGTTTATACGAAGGATGCATCGTGATTCCACCTAACACCACCGACGAACACATCATTGCTGACGTCCGATCGCTCTAGCAGGGTATATTAGGTATATACTGAAGGACAGGTGAAACCTCAGGAAAATGTAGGAGTGACGAATGATCACATTTCCGCAAGTTCTTGATAACCTTGAGCGCGTTGCCGAGCAGCTTAGATCCACAGAAGAACTGGAAGCAACAATAAGTGCATTGCGGGAGGACCTGAAGGGGTTTATTGCACTGTTGGAATACTCCCATCAGAAAGACTTTCAAGATGTGAAGCAAGCATTGAGCTACACCGACAATGTTCTGATTCCACAGCTGCATGGTATTCGCGACTCGCTGGAAGCGGGTGTGACGGAGCCAATAAAACGGTTACGACTCGCAACGGATCAAGCAGATCGATTGGCGGTACAGATACGCATGGTGATTAACGGGGATGGGGAGGATTTCTTTATTTAGATTTCTATCGGCACCATTTGAAACGATAAATACAGCGACCCCGGAACCTTATCTGCGAGGTGCCCCGGGGTCAGCTTAATCTAAGGAGAAGGCATCACTACTCAGCCATGCAAAATGTAGGCATAGTCGTTACACACGAGGGTCAATGGGGTCGCAAATCACTCGTAGCGAGCTTCCCAGGAAGGATCTTCTTGATTTTCAATGCTTATAAACTTCGAAATCCCATGCAGGTGTCGAAAAGGGCATTCGAGTATAATCTCTGCGAGTTCACTGCGGCATCTTTCCTGCAACATTCACCTTGGAGAATTTGTTTTTGTGGATGATCTATGGCAAAGAATAGGCGGCTGGCAGAAGAGCTGACGATTGCTGAGTTAGAGGCATTGCTGGCTCGAAAAAAGATGGAGGCTCGGCAGGTGCGCTTGAAACAATTCCAGCGCAGCGGCCGAGTGCTCCCGGTTCCCACACCTCAAGCTACCCCAGATGCAGCGCCGAATAACCAGGCAAATTCGGTCCTAGCCGACGAAGAGGCCACAGCTTCCCAACCCAAGCAGCCCCTGAAGCGTTTCCTAAATCGTGCGCTCGTTGTTGTCGAAGTCGCTGCAGCAGTTGGGTTTCTCTATGTTCTTCTCAGCGGGGCGGGAGCCCTGAAACGCCTTAACGCGGAGGTCGCCGAAGCTCTTTCACTTGGAGAGCCGGTGCCAACGCCGTTAATAACTGCCGTTGTGCTTCCCTCTGGCCACACGCCACCGACTTCGCCGGGCGGCGCTCAACCAAATGAAGCCGAGATTCCTGAGAACCTGCGTCCATTGGTCCAGTCGCTGCCCTTCGTTGCCATACCGACCCCGGGACCGCAACAAGTGCACAATATATTCATTCCCAAGATTTGGAACGATATGGCCCCTGTAGTTCAGGGGGTTGGGTGGGACCAGCTGCGGAAGGGAGTTGGGCAATACATCGGCAGCGGGAACCCGGGCGAGAATGGCAATCTTGTTCTCTCCGCCCATAATGACATCTTCGGAGAGCTCTTCCGGGAGCTGGATCAGCTTAAACCGGGGGATGAGATTATTATTTCGACAACGACGCAGGAATTTACATACCGTGTGACCGGCTTCCGCATTGTTTCCCCCACCGAAGTCAGCGTCCTCGAGCCGACATCCAAACCTACGATTACGTTGATTTCTTGCTACCCATACCTTGTGGATAATCAGCGCATCGTTGTCTTCGGTGAGCTGGATACTGGTTAGGTAACTGTAAAGTCAAAGTTTCCCAAAGGCGTTTATAGTTTAAGGTGGCGTGATGGAAATGCTCGTGGAGTGTACATAACGCTATTGTTGTACTCTTTCTGATTGCCGGAAGTTGCACATGGGCTACTCATAAGGACATCTTGTGCTTGAAAACGAACAACCTCGCGTACGATTTAGCCTACGATGGAAGATCACCCTTCCATTTATCGTCCTTGCGCTCGCGCTAGGTCTCGGCCTAGGATTCTTAGTAAATCAACAATTAAGCCGGGCGGAAGAAGTGAGTTTCCAAAGGCAGCTTCGTGACAGCGGTCAACAAGCCGCTGATGAGGTAGTCCGAATTGAGGAGCGGCTCCTTGAGGTCCAACGTGCGATCTCAAATACGGAAGGAGTCGCGGAGGCAGTTGCACTAAGCAGAGCGGAGGATTTACGGGCGCGTATCCTGCAGACAGTAGTGACTACAGAGACGGATGTCGCCGTAGTCCTCGATAGAGATGGAACCAGCCTATTGGCGATACGGCGGAGCGAACCGGATGCTCCTCCGGGTGATTATCTTACGCTGCGCGGAGAGGGGTACTATCAATCCTGGCCTTTCGTGCGCACGATCCTTGGCCTTGAGCCAGATGCCTTGGACACGGATGCGGAAGGCGAAAAGCAAGCCGGAATGCACGCAATTCAACTCGGTGAGCAGGAGGTCCAGGTTCTTTTTGTCGGTGGGCCCATGACGGACAATTACGGAAATGTTTTTGGAGCTGTGTTGATCGGAAAGTATCTGGAAAATGTAACGCGTGATCTCGGTGAAATCGCCGGAGCGCACATTAGTACCTTTGACTCTGAGTCTGGCACTCTAATCAATACAGATTTCTCAAAAGGGGATCCATGGAACCCTCCAGGCCTAACTCTTAATCCCCAACTGGTTCAAACAGCGCTGGACGCAGAAAGCGGGGAAGCGCCATACCGGACGATCCAGATTGCCGGGCAGACATACGGTGAGGTACTCACGCCATTCCAGGTCCGAAACGGCACAGTGCAATTGGGCTTAATGGGCATCTCGCTTCTAGGTGGTGAGGATGCCGATGTCCTCTACCAGCAGTACCGCCAGCAGGCATCGAATCTCCTTCTCTTTGGGGTATTAGCCATTGTGCTTGTCATCGGAACTGGCCTGCTTGTGTCGAGTTGGGTTACCCGCCCGTTGGTGGATCTGACGGAAGCAACGCATGAAGCAGCGATCGGAAATTTGGAGACCATCGTTACCAAAGGGACAAAAGATGAGTTTGGCGCACTTGCGCTAACTTTCAACAGGATGTTAACGGGCATACGTGAGGAGACTCTCTATAGGGATCTATTAGGTCAGGATCCAACGCCACAAGCTAAGGAACATTTGAGGAAAACCCTGGTGGATGGCGGCCGGCTTGCAGAGGGGCAGACGGTGAAAGCCACTGTGCTTCATGCTGAGATCAGTGGATTTTCGACCGATGCCCAAGAGGCTGATCCATCGCGAGTGGTCCGCTCGTTGAATGACGCTCTCACCGGGATTATTCCGGTAATTTATCGCCATGGAGGCGTTCTTGATACGCTGGCTGGGGGGGAGGTAAAGGCATATTTTGGAGTTTTTCCCCGAGGGCTGCCGATGCAGGTCAGTTCTTTGCAGGCAACACATGCAGGGATGGAGCTTGTAGATTATTTTAATGCCTTGAATGAGAACCGGGTATCCACTGGCTTGCCGCCGCTGGACGTGAGCGTTGGCATCGCCTCTGGCTGGGTCATCGCCGGTGGAATTGGAGCGCAGGGAAGCCTGCGTTACACGGTCCTGGGTAATACAGTAATCGCAGCGCAGCGTATTCAAGGGGCTGCGAAATCGATGCATGGTGGGACCGTGTTAATCAGCGAAGAGACGCACGAGTATCTCTCTGGAGCACGCTCACAATTCAATACCGGTCGTTATGGCCGCTTGCCTTCGGAAGATGGGGGGCAGGACATAGGCATATACGAAGTCGAAGGACGCACCGAGCGCCTGGTCGATATGTCGGACTCTGGTAAGGAATAGACATCTGCCGGAGTAGAACCTTCGTGCGTAGGGGGTGTGAAAGCACAAGTAGGAGCTAAGAACGGCTTGAAATGGTTTAAATAAGCAGGTACTTTGATACAACGAGTACGCTCTTTGAGCGTTGGAGTGTCTATCCGGGATATGAATTATTTCGAAGATCGTTGTGCTCGGATGGAAATGGGTCTGAGAAGCTCCTCGGTCAACAAGGATCAGGGTAAATTGCTATGAAGATAAGACGATGGGTATTCCGTGCGTTTGGTGTGTTCCTCGCAATCGTAGCGGTGACGGTTGCGGCAGCGATCGTATTAAACTCCGCGGCAGCGGAGTCCTTGCCGTTCTCGATGGCATTGCGTTCGAAACTCTCCGCTGACTATTCTCAGGATGGATCACAGGGCGTTCTGGGAGCCTTTCGTCTTTCGATCATCGGCGAAGCGCTGCGCGATCTGGGTCTGTCTCCGAAGGAAGCGGATCAGCAAACTGCGGGCATCAAGATCGCGCTGGACGATCCCGTCCCGACGGCGACCGCGCTGAATTTTGAGGGAGATGACCCCTACACAGCGACGCCGACAGCGACGCCGACTTTTACGAACACCCCAACGAATACTCCCACGAACACCCCCACGAAAACGCCGCGTCCGACAAAGACGCCGCTGCCGACGAGCACGAAAGTGCCCAAGACGGCAACACCAGTCGGGGGTGATGCTGTTAACCCGATTGTCACCGGATGGAATCTGAATCCTCCAACACCTGGACCCTTAAGTACTTGTACAGCATCCATTGATATCACCATCAATGTTAAAGATCCGTCCATATCTAGCGGGATAAAATTCGTGAAAGTGAAATATAAATTTACCGACGCGTCCGACTATGTATATTCTGGAGATTTCTCGCTCGACA
>DAOUTT010000266.1 GCA_030668545.1 Anaerolineales bacterium
GCAGGGCGGGTTTGACCCCCTTGACCCCAAGATCGCCGTAGTGATCCAAAAACAGATCGCATCAGCGGTTTCCGGGGTGGCCTTCTCGCTGAACCCTGTGAACAACGCCTACGATCAATGCGTGATCAATGCCAATTTCGGGCTGGGCGAGACGGTGGTGGACGGTACGATCACTCCAGACCAGGTAGTTGTGGACAAGGTCACCAACACAATCCTGGAAAAGACTCCTGGGAAAAAGGATGTCGCGGTTTATCTGAAAGCGGATGGAGGCACCGAAAGCAAAGAACCTTCTTCCTCATCTGAATTCTGTCTTTCCGATGACCAGATCTTAGCTGTCACTTTACTCACTACTCAAGTTGAAGCAGAGTATGGCAAGCCAATGGACATCGAGTGGGCCTCTGAGGGAGAACAGCTTTACCTGCTTCAGGCGCGCCCGATCACTGCATATTATAAACTCCCCGCTGAAATGATGACCCAACCGGGGGAACAAAAGAACCTGTATCATGATGGCACGCTCACCGAACAAGGTCTGTTTGAAAATCTGAGTCCACTCGGGGGTGATCTGTTTATATTATTTGGAAGATTGATAACGCCGGGGGTACCTGCTGAAGATTTTATGTCGATTGACCGGGGTATGGGGTTCAACAGCGTCGGGCGATATTATACTCATTTTGGTCGAATGTTGAAAATTCTGGGGAAAAACAATGCAGTTAAAACATATCGGCTTACCGACTCGCTGGGGTCTCAAATCCTGGACTCTATGGAATTGAAGGAGTACATCCCGAAGAAACTCCCTAAAGGATTCGTGAAAAATCTCATAAAAACCGGATTGGGGGCTATGGTATTTATTAGACCCCTGATGAGAGCAAACAGCAAACCCGATGAATATCTACAACACTACGTGGATGAAAATGAGAGACTCAGGCTGGCAATAAAAACAGAATATGAAAGGGACGCTTCTTTCGAAGATTTTTGCCTTACAAGTTTCTTACTGGTTGGGGCGCATATGAATGGCGTGCAGTTACCCGCGCTGATGGCATCAGAACCTGCCCGGGGTAAACTCAAGAAAATGTTCAAAAATGAACCAGAATCAGTGCAGGAACATCTGCAATCCATAGAGCAGTCATTTCCCAACAACGTGACGATCGAGATGGGATTATTACTCTACGAGTTATCCCAGTTCCCGGATATTCGACAGATTGGCACGGCTCAAGAATTTGTGCAAAAACTCGCTGCCAACCAGCTCTCCCCGGAGTTCATGCAAAAGTGGCGGTTGTTCATGGATGACTATGGCTTTCGTGGGCCAAAAGAACTCGATATTGCCACACCCCGTTATTATGAAAAGCCCGAGGAAGTGTTTACCTTCTTGAAAACGATGGAAGGCCAGGATGATCCTGAGTGGACACCGCAGGGGATATTTGATCGAGGGGCAAAACGACGCGTCGAGAGTGTTCAGTTTCTGGATGAATATCTGGCAAAGAAGAGCCGCAGGAAGGTCAAAGCATTCAGAAAAAACTACAAGCTGCTGGAAAACTTTGGCGCGTATCGGGAATCTCCCAAATATTATGTGATCATTGTGATCGACTATCTCCGCCGACGGGCGCTTGCGCTGGCGAAGCAATGGGTGGAAGCCGGACGGCTGGACTCAGCTGATCAAGTATTCGATCTGCTATGGGATGAATTCAAACAAGCTCAGGTGGATGCGAGTTTAGATATTCGGAATTTGGCTGAGACGAATCGCAAGTATTTCGCCCAGTTCAACCCCAACAACGATCCGCCCAACATCATCGACTCTCGCGGCTTTATTCCGAAACTTCCTCCCCAACCGCTCAAAGAAAACGAGCTTGTGGGCACTCCAGTCTCCTCTGGTACCGTGAGAGGGCAGGTTAAGGTTCTCAGAACCCACGATGAAAAGCCGATCTTGCCCGGCGACATCCTGGTAACCAAAGCCACGGACCCGTGCTGGACAACGCTCTTTATCAACGCGGGCGGCGTTCTGCTCGAAAGTGGCGGCATGCTCCAGCACGGAGCCTCCGTTGCCCGTGAGATGGGGAAGCCGTGTATTGTCGGGATTCAGGATGTCACAAAAATTCTCGAGGACGGCCAGACTGTGGATATGGACGCTGATACTGGGGTGATAAAAATAATAAAATTTGAGGAAATATGAAACGTGCATTTCTATCGTCAATTAGCTTATTGATCTTATCGGGATGCAGCCCGATTTTATGTCCTGTAATCAGGGTTATAGGCAATCCACTACACGATTTGGATTTTTAGAAGTGCCATTCTCATAGCTTATTGCTACGTTATCCGCTTACGAGAAGGCATATTCTCGAAAGTTATATTAGGGTGTCTATAACGTCCACGCGGGAGTCGAAAAATATCTCCATTGACTGCTCCACCTACCAGCCGTAGAAGGGGAGCGATCCGGCATAGCCGAAATTCTGCGCTGTAATGTCCGTACGTTAAACCTCCCGCAGGTTCGAAACCTGCGGGAGGTTGGCGGTCCAACACTTGGGCCAGCACCGAGGCGTGATTCTCCTCGGCGCAGCACTTACGGGGTGAGCGTGAGCTGTGCTTCGGCGGCGGCTTCCACCTGGCCGCGCGTCCAGAGCATCGGGTGATACTGGATGTTCCGCCAGGGGTCGATCATGTCGTCATAATGGGGGTGGAACGGATGACCCGACTGGCCGGTCGTATGCATCGTGAGCGAGCGCTCGAAATACTCGAGGTCCACGATCTGGCGCTGGGATGGCAGCGCAACGACAGTATATGGATCCGACATGCTATAGGAGGTCGCATTCACCGCGCCGCCGGTGCCGTCAACGGCTACAGGTCCGCGGTTGAAAAGCGCCTCGATGATGCCAATTCCACTGCTCCCCAGGCTCTGATTTCGGAAAGTCGCAGTGTGTAAATCGCCCCACTTCCACTCGGACATGTCCTCGCCGAGCGTCTCCGATAATTCATCGATGGTGTCCCCCAGCGCTAAGAGCAAGATTTCATCACGGCTCTCCACCTCAGGCGTGGTCACATCGTCAAACCAATGAGTCTCCGCTTCAGGGAGCATCCTGCTCAGCGCGACGGATAAATCGCTGCGCGAGCGCCGAAGGAGCTGCTCTCCGAGTTCATCGCCGTATACACGATCTACCAAATGGATGCGAAGCGACTCGAAGATTGCCGCCGGCACACTCTCCCGCTCGGCGTTAAAATCCCAATCTCGGAGGTGGTCAAGAGCTTGAGCTTGCTTGGCATCTGTTGTTGGCAGTTGCAGCAGGAAGGGCAGAATATCCTGGGCGTAGACGACGACGTTATCCCCATGCATCGTCATAACGTCCTCGACTGTGATCGATTCATCGGCCTCGATCATCTCGACAATGCGTCGGGCGCGATATCCTGGCGCCCAATCGGTGGAGATGAAATACGGGTAATCCGCGCCAACAACGGCGTTATTGGCGGTGGCGATATAGCCTTCGGTTGGATTGTAGGATCGTGGCAGAGAATCGAAGGGGATGTAGCCGACCCATTCGTACGCCCCGGTCCAACCGGGGACGGGCATTGTCCCGTCTCCAGCAGCCCGAATCGGGATCCGACCAGGCGCCTGATAGCCAATGTTCCCCTCAACGTCGGCATAGACGAAATTCTGGCTGGGAACATCCCAATAAGCGAGAGCGGCGCGGAATTCATCCCAATTCGAGGCTGTATTGAACATCAACATGCTTCTGATAGTCGTCCCGGGTTGGAGCGCGGTCCAGGAGAATGCGAGCGGCTGCCAGCCATAGGACCACTCTTCTTCCACCCCGCCGATCAC
>DAOUTT010000128.1 GCA_030668545.1 Anaerolineales bacterium
AGGTTTTCGATTACCATGCCGAGCGAAAGGCCTAAGGGGATGATGGCGGCGACGATGACGACCAGTGGGCTGTCGAGCACATCGAAGCCGTTGATGATCATGAGCAGGATGGCGATCAACAGCACGCCGAACGCGCTGGCATATGCCCATGTGGCCAGGATGGGCAGCCCCTCGACTCCCATCACGATCAGATATGCAGCGAGTAAACCGGTAATCAGGAGTGTGATTCTGTCTAGCGGGGTGATCCTCTTCATTACAGGACGCCGAGGACAACCAAAAGCATCGAACTCAGCATATACAGAGAAGCGAATTTGAAGAGGCTAAAATTCATTTTAAACGAGGGGCGTATCATGCTGCTGATGGCTAAGGCGAGTAAGCCGCAGCTGAGGATGATGAGTAATCTCATGTAGCCCCATGTTATCCCAATCCCGTACGCGGCGAATGCCATGGCGATCGCGGTGGCGATGCTCGACAGGGCAATGATGATACTTGTAGTGCGCTCCCCGTAGGATGAAGGGAAAGTGGGCACGCCGGCTTTTGCATAGTCCTCACGGTACCGCAGGCTGAAGGTCATGATGTGGGTGGGGATCCATAGCAGCACAGCCAGCGCAAACATCAGCCCTACCCAATCGATTGCTCCTAAGCCAAGAGCGCGTCCGGCAAGAGCCGGCATCCCCCCGGCGATTCCCCCCCAGATGATTGACCATGGAGTACGGCGCTTGAGCCAAATTGTGTACACGACAACATCGAAGAACAGACCGGCGAACACGATCAAACCATACAGCGGTGAGAGAAAGGCGGCCCACCCGATGCCGATGACACTTAACGCGCCGCCCAAGACAAGCGCCTCTACTACGCCGACCTGGCCGCTGGGAAGCGGCCGTTTCTGAGTGCGCGGCATCTGGGCGTCAATGTCTCGATCGTAGACCATATTGATGACCGTGCTGCCGCTGATCGCCAGAAAGAGGCTGCCCGCCAATGCGAGCAGCGTTTGCCAGGTCTGGACCGGGCATCGGGCGCTCATATACCCCGCAAGCCCAGTAGAGAGCAGCAGACCGGTTTGAAGGCTTTTGGTCATCTGCCAGTAAAGGCGGGTTTTCACGGAAAGTGTTTTCAATATAGATTGCATAGTATTTTTCAAGTAGGCCATTGTAATCTCTTGAGTTTTTCCGTTTCTCTTCTATGGATTGCGGACGGATGTTGATCCCACCCGCCAGCAATCCACTTTCATCAGATCACGAACACTAGTCCTGTGCGCAGCGGAATCCCGCATTCGGGCTGAAGTAAACCGGCTCTGCGTTATTGATCACCCAGGCCCGGATCCTGACGGCGTACACATCCTTGGCGCCGCCCAGCAGCAAGCGATAATGCTGGTAAGGGATTACATCGCCGACCCATTGATAAACGTTTCCAGCCATGTCGTATAGACCATAGGGGCTGGGGGAATCTTCCGTTTCGAAACCGAGATGCGTCTGGCCGTTGTAAAAACCAACCGGGGTTGTGTCGCCCATTCGACCGATCACATCCTCGAACGGGTCATTGCTGTGATAGTAGTTGGCGTTGGTTTGTTGGGCTTCGTTGCCCCATGGAAAAGGTCGTCCGTCGGTTCCGCGGGCTGCTTTTTCCCACTCAATTGCCGAGGGCAAACGCCCATCGTAGTATTCGCAATACGTATTGGCTCCAAACCAGGTGACCATCACCATGGGGTGGTTCTCATAGCCAGGTTTGGCGGTAAACGTCGTGCTGTCGAAATCCAGTCTCAGCCCTTTTTCGTCCAACGGCATGAGAGGATAATCTCCAGCGGCGTATTCTTCTTCGTGCCGGTACTCTCGGAATATATCACCAGGATAATACCCCATGATTTCATCGCCCACTATTGAGATGGTCCCGTCCTTCAACGCAACGTTGAGGAAATCGGCGTATTGAGCGTTGGTCACATCGGTAACCATCATTTGATAGTCGTAATCCACCAAGATTTCTTCATTGGTGAAGTCCGCGAGAAACTCGCCAGCGGGAATGAGCGCCCAACTATCCGGATCGACACCGGTATCGATCTGCGGCGGAGGGGTGGCTTCAACTGTGGAGGATGCGCAGCCCGCCGTCAATAATGTGACAAACAAAAGGAAGAAAAATGTACGTTTCATTAGGGTATCTCCTCGCCCAGAATTAGATGCAGGTTGGATATATTCTTTTTTCTCAATTGTCTATAGGTCCGCTTCGGACAGATCTTTCGCCCAGCGGCCATTTTTCTTGAATAGATCAATCAGCCTATAGCCCATGTAGACGCCGATGACGATCAGCAGGAGTCCAAGCCCAATCTCGGTCAGTAGATCAAGGGTGTCCACCAAGGGTTGTTGGTCCGACTCGCTAACGAACAATCGCTTCAATGCAAAGACGGTTGCAGCCCCAAACGCCAGGTCCGAGGAGATAATCACCAGCCATCCGAACCACTTGCGCGCTTTTCCTTTCAGCCCCATAAGATCAACGAAGTAGAGGAGCATGATGGTGGCGATAATCGCGGCAAGGACATGCCAGTGTCCGGTCAGGGTTATCCGTTCTTCGCGCAGTGGAAGGCGGCGGATAAGATCATCCAATTTGGCGGCCATGAAGAGGCCGACAAAGGTGACACAGAAATTCATATACACCATTTGCCAGGTTGCGCCCCACTTCACGGGGTCATGGAACAATGCCTTGAATTTTTGGCCAAAGGATGCTTTTTCGATCCCTTGTTCTGCTATACGGTCTCTGATCAACCTGCCCCAGCCGTAAATCACCAGGAGCAACCCGGCGACTAGGACAAACGTCGAGCCGACATAAATGATAAGGTGGGCATAATACTGGGCCGGTATCATCAAAGCACAACCAAGAGCGAGAATGATTGAGCCAAAAATCATGCTCGGCATGGCGATTTTGTGCATGATGCCTTTGAAGTCATACCATTTGCCCACAATCAGGGTTATGGCTACCCCTGTAAGGGCGACCATGATGTGAAGGTGCCCGATGACGCCTCTGGCCAGGACTGCTTTGTTCGGGTCGCGGACTGTGTCTTCGGCCAGAAATGTCACGAAGCCGTTACCGAAGGACGCACCAGCGATAGCGCCAAGCAAGGCTGAACCCAAAGTTGTGATAGCCATTGCGAAGAAAGCCGCCCGCTCCAGGTCCATGCCACCTTTTGTGTGGGCGTATTCAGACTTCGGGTCCTGGATGTAGTATTCCTTCTTCCATGGCCACAACGCTGCAGCAAGAAGAACCCCGCCGAAGTACATGAGTGTTTGGCCGGCAATAAACAAACCATGGTAAATCCAGTTGTGTCCGAAATAAGCAAAGAGCATACCGAAGATCAGCGCAAACATGTAACCGACGGTCACCGTGGCGTTAATCGTTGCCCGCTCATGCTTCTTCATTTGCACCACGTCGGTGATATAGTAAACAAGAATAGCGACCACGGTCATGGCGATGCTGTGATATAGCATGATCAAGCGACCTTCCCGTTCGGCAGGCACCAAGTCCATGCCCAACACCCGGACGGTTATATCGTTGATGCCCATTTCAGCCAAAGGGCCAGAGAGTGTGCCCCAAATGGCGGTGACAACGGACACCAGGGCAATGGCAACTAGAGCCAATCCTTTGGTCGATAGGAAGAAATATTGAAATCGTTTTGTTATTGCTTTCATTATCACTACTCCAAGGATTATTTTTTATGGTAACCAGTCAGTTTGTGATACCGCTCACAATAAGTTTGCCACATTTTGGGCAGATAGTCTTTAACAATGGGCAAATTGTATTAAGTTATGGAAATTGGCTGTTGCGACTGCTTTATTCAGGTACAGGTCCGCAGGAAGTCGCCTCAGGTAGGTTACGGCTCCACCGGAGGGGCGCAATTATTGAAAGGGTAAGGTTCTAGTTGAGCGGCAACCGATAGTTCAATGGGTTGCAGGATCGTGATTTTCTTTCGGGTGCAGTTTATCAAGCCGCGTTCGCTGAGGACGCTGAAGGAGCGACTGAGCGTCTCCGGGACGGTGGCAATATTCGCAGCCACATCTTTAATCGGATACTCGCTGCGATCGATTGTTTTTGTACCGTTATCGCTCATCTCTAGGAGCACCTTGGCTGTCCGAGCCAGCGCAGAGCGGAAGGAAAGATCCTCGCAGCGGTCGATGAGATGCCTGGTGCGTCTGGCCAGCACCCGCAGCAGCGCTAAGCCAATAGCCGGGTCGGGGTAGCGCGTGACCAAAGATTGGAAGGCTTCATAGCCAATATTCCAGGTTAGACACGTTTTTTCCGCGATCGCGGTAAATGGATTGGGTCCACCGTCTATCGCCGTCAATTCGTTGAACATGATCACCGGCTCAATGATGGAAATGATTTGCACCTGCCCCGATTGGCTGAGTTTGCATAAATGGACCTTCCCTGAGAAAAGCACAAACATGCCCGCTCCGGGCTCACTTTCATGGAAAATTACCGACCCTTTCTGACAACGCTTCAATTGACCAGCGTTGATAACGAAGCGCAGATCAGTTAAGGATAACTTCCGAAAATGCTCCACATTCCTAAGCAACTTGGCGTACTTTTCCATTTACGTCCTTTGTGAAAAATTACCCACGCCAATCATAACACGGGGTTTGAGCAGATACCATTTATTGAGTCTGCTTTTAGTCCAAAAAATGAGCCTTACAGATGAGTTGAACTAGCCAGGTAGCTGGGATCTCGTGCATACCGAGAATGCCTGAGCGGCAACAGCATTTTTCGGCAGCCAAATGGTCTGGCTATTGAAGCTAGGGGGAATGTTAATTAAGAAGGATGCCGTTCATAGAAAGGCATCCTTCGCATCACGCGAACAAGTGATGTGTTCGCAATATCATTAGAGCTCAGCGGCAACAGACATCGTTACGCTTGTAAAATGCTGTGCCCTCCCCGCTGATCAATCGGCGGCAAATTGCTTGACGAATCCTCCGGCGAACGCCAGCGTCATCAGGAGCAGCAGCGGAGCCAGGATCATCAGGATGAATTCCGGGCTAAAGAAAAGCAGCTGTGAGCCTGAGGTGACAAACGCCAGGGCGATCCCCCCGATGCCGATGAGCGCGCCGCCGATCCCAACCCACCAGAACCCCTTCGGCGCTTTATCCTTCACCAGGAAGGGTCCTAGGAAGATGATCAAACCGGCGACGCCGTGGAATATGGGTACGGCGAATCTCTTCAGGTCGGACCCGGTGATGCTGGTATAAGCGATCGCGAGAAGGCCGACCAGGGCGAACCAGGCGTAGGCTTTTTTCCATTTGGGGAAATACTGGTTCATCAGGCCCATTGAAATCCCCAACGGAATCAGGGTCGCAACGGTTAGCACATAGGGAGATGCTAAGGCACCCCAGCCCTGCCAGATGAGGAGAAGGCCGGATACGAGCAGAACAAGGAAGCCCATCATATAGTAAATGTCATAGCGCTTCTTCTCTTTCGAGTAGCGAGTGTAGAAACGCCAGGTCAGGTACAGGGCTGCCAATCCCGTCACCAATAAAATGATTCGGTCTAGCAATGTCATAGGTCACTCTCCAATAGGGATAACGGATCTGGATATTTGATTTCACTGGAATTATACAGAATTTACCCAATTGGACACAATCAGAAATCGCATCCTTGATACAGATTGTTCGTGGCTGCTGCCGCGGCGACGCTCTCTGTAAAGGGATCCAATGAATTGGAGCAAAAAGTCGGACTATTATCAGGAAATCCGCGAAAACAGGTGTACTATTTAAGTAGGTTGGCCGTGGCTAAACGCTTGCGGATAAGGAGTGTTCCTGGTGGTCGCCAAGCAAGTTGCAGATTTGCTTTCTTTCACTCGCGGGCTGCTTCTCATTATCTTTCCTTGGCTGGCAATGACCGGAGGCCAAGAAAGTTTGTCTTTGGCCGTCATGCTGCTTATAGCAAACTGGACCGGGGATGTATTTGACGGTGCCCTCGCTCGACGAAGCCGGATACGCTATGACTCCTGGATAGGCGATCATGACCTCGAAATCGATATGGTGGTTGCGCTTGGCTTGTTGATTTACACAATAGCCACCGGCTATGTGCAACTGACAGTCGGCGTGATCTATATCCTGATATGGGCTATATACTTCTGGCGGGTAGGGATCCCCCGCACAATGGGGATGCTTTTCCAGGCTCCAATCTACGGTTGGTTCATCTATGTTTCTCTCAAATACACACCATCGGCGGGTTTATGGCTAGTAGCCTGGCTCCTCGCAGCCGTTATTCTCACATGGCCGCGGTTTCCGCGAGAGGTGGTGCCGGGCTTCCTGAACGGGGTGAAGGAGAACTTCGCATCAGGCGAACGTTGTAATGGATAGGCGAGGCAGTTTCTTGTATCCAAATTGCCGTAGATTTAGATCATCTCATGTGCGCGCTCGACCATTATCCTCTTGAACGGTTTCAGACGTTTTAAGATGCCGAACAATGGCACGGGGACAATCTCCTGGTTTGCGCGCCGTTCGGTGGATCGCCGGATATGCCCTAGGGTCGCTAGCTCACGTCCTGCCTGTTCATAAGCCCCGTACACATCGATTATCCTGGGAACACGTCTTTCGCGTTCTGGGTCCAGGCCATGCCCCGACAGGTGTCCACCGTTGCGTACGAGCACG
>DAOUTT010000237.1 GCA_030668545.1 Anaerolineales bacterium
CTTTCTCACGGACAACGACCCCAAGCCCACCGTCGAGATCATCAAAAAGCACCTCAAGATCTACCCGTACACGCCAGGCGGCTATGGCACCAGCATCGCCACGCTGCTCGAAGGCAAGGTGCAGCCTGGCAAGCCCGCGCCCATCAAACCGATCCATTACGTCGAGGGAACCGGGCTGGCTATAAATACACTTCCCCCCAGCGACCACACCTACTTTGACATGCTGAACGAGATCGTCCAGGAGGAACCGAGCGGCGTGATCTCGAAGGAGATCACGGGCTCGTTCGCGGCTATCGGCATCGTGAAAGGTAAGGCGTTCAAGCCAGATGAGCGCATGAAGAAAATTCTGAGCGACGCTGCGAATGTGGCCTGCGCCACCGGACGGGCACTGAACTGGCGTTTCCGGAGTGATTGGGGCTTCTATCCGGGATCGGCCTGGTACAACATGCTGTGGGAGGGTGGCTACAACTATGAAACCCCGCCCCCGGCCGTGACTAAGGAAGGGATCAAGCCCTATCCGCCAACTGGCTACCGGATGCTCGACGCCCGCTTTGGTTTCTTTGCCGTCGCCACAGGGGTCTCACCGGCGATGTGCATGCGTCTGACCGGTCTCGGCTCGCAGTACCTGATCGCTAGCGTCGACAGCGACAAAAACTACTTTGATGGCGGCAAGACGTACAAGTGCACACTGCCGCCAAATATCCCGGAGAACAACTTCTGGTCGTTCACGGTCTATGACAACCAGACCCGCTCGATGCTGCGCACACCGCAGCGTTTCCCGCGGGCCGGCAGCCAGACGTACCCCTCACCGGCCGCTGTCCCCAACGCCGATGGCTCTTTTGACATCTACTTTGGCCCGGAGGCCCCGGAAGGCAAGGCGAGTAACTGGATCCAGACCGTGCCCGGCAAGGGCTGGTTCACGATCCTGCGTCTCTACAACCCGCTGCAGGCGTACTTTGACAAGAGCTGGCAGATCGGAGAGATCGAACTGGTGTAGTAGAGGATCCCTGAGAGTGACCGTCTCGGGAGATGCATCTGAGATGGTCACTATATCGGGCCAGATTCTAACAATTATTCAGTACTGGTTCATAAAAAAGGAGTCTTATCACGACGAAAAAACCACCCAAAATGAAGATGACCACCATTATCCCAGCTTAGGTTACGTCACCGGTCACGCCACAATTCCAGCTCAACGAGGGCGCCGTTATTGAACTCTCGGTGCCAGGAGAGATGTCAGCGCAAGCTCAGGATCCATCTTTCTCGGAAACACGCGGAGGACTTGCGGAGAAGAAAGAGTCCAGCGGATCAATTGCTACGACCTCGAGTACTCCGAAGTGCTCAAAGACCTGCCTAAATTTGGTCCGCCCGATCTGTGCCCCAGGTGCGATTCGAACGCACAGCCTAGGCTTTAGGAGAGCCTCGCTCTATCCTATTGAGCTACTGGGGCTTAACGAGATTATAGCACTCTACCCTTGTCGGGCTTCACGAGTCCATCACGCCCCGGAGACCTGAATCATATAGGCGGGTATGGGCTCCCGCCGCCCAATAACCTGGATCGGCTCTAGTTGTTCGGCTTCTACTTTGTGGGCTCGCTCATAAGTCTCCAGGCTCAGCAGAATCTGCCCTCCTTCTGCCTGTTCCTGAAGGCGCTTGGCCACGTTGACTACATCCCCGACAACAGTGTAGTCCATCACTTTCTCAGAACCGATATTTCCGACCACCGCTTCCCCGGAGTGCAGGCCGACGCCCAGACCCAACCCATCTAATCTGTCCCCCGATTCTTCCCGTAATTTTCCGAAGAGCTGCTGCATCTCAATCGCCGTATCGACCGCCCGTTTAGCGTCATCTTCGCTTGTGACTGGCGCACCGTAGAAGGCCATGAATCCATCCCCCAGGTACTTGTCAAAAGTTCCGCGGTGCTTGAAGACCACTTTACTCAGCGCCTGGAAGATGTGGTTAAGCGTTTCAATGACTTGTTCGGCTGTATGTTCAGATGTAAAGCGGGTGAAGCCGCGAATGTCTGCGAAGATAACCGTCACCTCGTAGCTATCCCCTCCCAAGCGCAGGTAGCGTTCGGGGTCAGTCAAGATGATGTCGGTGACGTCCTCCGCCAAGAAGCGGTCCAAGACCTGTCGTAAGAGGCGGTTTCGGGCTTCAATATCGTCGTGCATTTTCTTCATGCGCAGCAGCGAGCGCACCCGCGTCAGCAGAACGATCGAGCTGTACGGCTTGGTTACGAAATCATCGGCCCCAACCTCGAGCGCTTTGAGTTTCTCTTCCTCGCTGTCTAGCGCAGTGACGATGACAACGGGGACAAATCGAGTCGAGGGGGTGTCTTTAAGCGCCTTACAGAGCGTCAAACCATCCATGTGCGGCATCTGCACATCGACCAATGCCAAATCGGGTGGCTCGTCCAATGCCTGTGCCAGCGCATCTTTTCCGTCCACCGCCGTCACCACGTCACACCCCGATGAAGTCAGGTAAGCCTTTAGTAGATCCCGATTCAACCAGTCATCGTCGGCAACAAGGATTCGGGGCGGTCGGTTGAAGATATCGTTCAGATCCATCTTTATCTCGTCTTTCCCTTGATTATCAAGAATACCACTGATTGGGAAGCGGCGATATTAAAGAGCTGCCAGGGCCCTCGTTAATAGAGTCAATGCATGGGGCATGAATATGTGTGGCTTCCGGACCAAACTGAAAGCGGGCCTGCGCTCGCTACGGCAAGTAGCGGAAATTCACCTCGGTTTGATTTTCGCCTGGGGCAAGGTCGATGCTATGGAAATCGGGGTCAAACGTTTGCTGGTTCAGATCACGCCATAGGCAGTACTTGCCCGCGGGGACATTGTAAAAACTATAGCTGCCATCCGCGGAGCTTGATGATGATGTTGCGAACGTCGCAGTTCCAGGGCAGACCCCCTCTTTAAGGAAGAGATTCGCACCTGAGATGTGACCATCTACAGGGTCACCGCGCTGACCATTGTTGTTTCCATCAATGTAGACATAGCCCCGAATAGAACCTGGAGAGGGGATGGGGGTCGGACCTACTGAACGAATAGGCAGATGGCTGGTATCACCGCTCACCGTAGCATACTTCCCCCAGAGCCAGCACTCATGCCCGGGATAATCGGGATTGTCCACCACCCAATAGTTTAGAACGCTGCCTCGAGCGAGTATCTCCGTCGTTTCCCCTACTAGCAGCGCGCCTATCATGTCATACACTTTCCCCGGACCCGACCGGCAGTTGCTGTCCAGGCTGACTTCGATGATTGGCACCGCAGGTGTTGGGGAATAAATCGGGGTTGGCGTAGTGGTCGCTGGACCAGGCGCCGATGTTAGGGAGGGGGTGGATGCTTGCACGGTCTCCTGCGCCTCCTGTGTTTGGATGGCATGGACCGTCGCTTCAGCGATGGCATCAAGAGCCTGGGAAGTTTGTGTAGCCACTAAAGGATCCGCCCCATCAGAAAGCGTACAAGCTGAGATGGTAATAAGAACGATGATCAAAGCTTGGAGGATGTATATTCTTGGGGTCTTCACAATTTCAAGATTATCCATTAGGTGCTCATTTGCGCAAACGCCCCTTACGCTCATGTCTCGTTTCACACACAATAGGTTGAGTATTGGATAGGGCATGTATCGATTATTAGTAAACATGTACGCCTTCACAAACAGCTTCAGTTCCGTGTGTACTGACACCCAAGTCCTGTCGACAATGATGGCCGTGCGAAGTATGATGGAAAAACCACTTAGTGGTTATGGTGATTATGGACAAGCGTACCCTAACTCGATCTGTCTTATTTTCCATCTGCCTTCTCGCTCTGGCGTTGGGATCCGCAGCCCAGGCTGCACAAAGCGCTTCTTCCGGCTGGGAGCATATTGCCGCGGGGGTTGATTTCCAGATATTCTGGCTTCCAGGTCCGAATCGTGCGTATGTCGCCCGCATGGATCGGGAACAAGCGGACGTCATCCTCGAGAGCAGCATCGCCCAGGGCCGGCTTTCCGGAGGGTTGGAGACAGTCAGCGGTATGGCCGAGCGCTATGAGGGCGCCATCAACGCCTGGGGGGATACATGGGGCGCCCGCAACCGAGTTGTTGTCGCGATCAACGGGTCCTTCTATGATCCCGATACGGGGATCGCCCACGGCGGCGTGATCCACTCCGGGTGGTACGC
>DAOUTT010000176.1 GCA_030668545.1 Anaerolineales bacterium
CCGTGCCGGATGTGCTCTTCCTGTGTGTCATCAGGGGCTTTTTTTAACTCAGGTCTGCTCCAACCACGGTCTGTATGCTTCCACCCGGCTCTTTCTGCAGCCTTTTCGACGACCTTATCGATGCTTACGCCCTTCGGTAGAGGTGTATCCACGGAAAGAAGAGAACCTTCTCTCAGCAGGTTCCGAACCCTGATCTCCACTGGATCGATCCCGAGTGATTCGGCCAGCTTATTCATCTGCCCCTCGGCAGCAAATGCCCCTTGTGGTCCGCCAAAACCGCGGAAGGCGCCGCCAGGAATGTGATTTGTATACACGGAACATGCATCTACCTTCACGTTCGGAATCTCATAAGGGCCCGTGCACATCAGGGTGGCATTCCCAAGAACCTTGGTGGAGGTATATGCATAGGCACCGCCGTCCTGGATCACATCAACCTCAGCCGCTGTGAGAACGCCATCTTTCGTGGCACCCCATTTCGTCCTCAAGATGAAAGGGTGTCGCTTGTGATGACCGATGATCGATTCCTCCCGGGACCAGATGATCTTGACCGGCCTATCGATGCCTTGCTGGTGCAAACGATAGGCTGCGAGAGCCAGGGCGATCTGGATCGACATATCCTCCCGTCCGCCGAAGGCCCCTCCAATCGCCGGGTAGATCACGCGGATCTGATCCCGCGGCAACCCCAATGCATGGGCAACTTGTTCCTGGTCTTCATGCGTCCATTGTCCAGCGGCTTCGATCGCCACCCGCCCGTCTTCACCGATATAGCTTATTCCCGCTTCGGGCTGAAGATACGCATGCTCCTGCCAGGGTGTATGGTATTCCCCTTCAATAATCACATCCGCTGCCCCAAACCCTGCCTCAAGATCCCCCTTCCGAATCTGGTAATGGCAAAAGACATTGCTGCCATTATCGGGGTGGATGAGGGAGCTTGATTCGCGCATCGCTTCCAGTGGATCCAGAATCACTGGCAAGTCCTCATATTCCACCACGATGCGTTTGACCGCCTCCGCGGCGATCGCTTCTTGATCGGCAATAACCAGCGCGACCTGGTCACCAATAAAACGGACCCGGTCGGTATAGGGCTTGGATGATCCCGGACCACACAATACAGGCTGATCGGGCATGATCAGACCATACTCGTTTACGGGCACGTCCTTGGCAGTGAATACCGCCACGACACCAGGGATGGATTCAGCAGAGGTACTATCGATCTTTGTTATGCGTGCGTGAGGTCGACCCGCAAAAAGAATCTTCATATAAGCCTGGTTGGGTCGGTTGATATCCCCAGGGTAAAGGGCTTTTCCAGTGACTTTTTCTACAGCGTCGACGCGCTGGATCGATTTTCCAATCACAGACATTCAGTGCTCCAGGCGATTGATCTTTCGAGTAACACTTAGACTCCCTAACTGGATGACCTGCGGTAACCTACGATCGCAATCGCTCCAATTCAAGATCGAATATGCGTCGCAACACTGCAATGCTAATTGCGTAGGTTGGGTCCATTCCAAAATAGGACAGCGAGCCAGCCCCCAGGTTCTTCCCTCGGGTCATCGGAGTATCGGATGCATAGTGGAGGACACCAAGGTCAAATGGCAGACCATATAAGTTGACGATCTCATTAATCGGATATCGTTTTGGGCGGAAGAGTTCATATACAGCTGATAAATATGGGCTTGCCTCCATCTCGATGTCCGTATAACCCTCTCGGTAGAACACATCCATGTAGCGCGGCGTTTGCAGGAACGTACCCAGCACACTTACTGCCTTCTGATTGTCGAGAACTGTTCCATAAACCAGGTCATCGCGAATGTCGGCGGCGCTGAAGGAATTCTCGAAGAGATACGTGTTGCGGGAATGCTCGTCATGGATAACTGCCGGGATCATCACGTCGCCGATGACGCCGTTTAGAGTCGCCGCCTTGCCCATGACGTAAACACCGCGCAATTCTCCAAACCGTGTGGCAGCATTCGAGAGGATCAGGTAAGCCGCCATTCCCAGCGGATAGTCGATGTTCATAACAATCGCGTCAGAATCTTTAAGCCGATCGAGGTCCTCACACTGGAGCCGAGGGTCGATCCAATCAGGTCGTATATGTCTAAGCTCGATAAGTTGAGCCTCTACGTCGAAAGCATGTTCGTTCTGAACGCGTATGATCCCAGAATCTCTTTCGGCTTGTGTGCGTTGACTGAGTGCATCTTTGCCATGGTCCGAGCGCACGTACTTCTTGAGTGTGTAGTAAAGGAAATTCTCCCGGCTGGAGGGGATCTGTCTGGATTTGATCTCCTCCCACTCTTCCAGGAGGTCATGGCACTCCGGTTGCTTCAGATAACTGACAAGCTCTTCTTCATGGCGGAGGGCATAACCGCTGATTAAGTTGACGATGCTGTGGGCGTTACTGGAAACGAAATAAACCGGTCGTTGCAGGATGGAAGGGATGGCATCCTCAACACATTCCCACCAGATTTGGGTCGCCTGGCGGTAATCATTCAGAGAACCTGCTAAGAGACGGATATTTAACCGTTTCTCCTTCGAGGCAATTGCGCTGAGCACCAACCAGAACGACTCCCCCCAGGCCTCGTGTAATCTCCTCAAATCGCCGGTTGCAATCGCCAAACCGGCAGCAAGAACTGCAAGCCCCTCGTCCGTATCGATCGGGTCGTCTAGAAACGATCTTACCTGTTCACCCTGCAATAGATGATGAAGTTTATTCCACTCGATTTGGAAGGCAGTTAAAAGCGGAACCATATCGTCGATATCTGAGCGGCTTGCGATGTAGCAGGCAAGTGTATCTTTCCCATCGAAGAAACTTCTCCGACGGCGAGCCTGCGCCACAGCCGGCTGCCACTTCTCGACATTTCCGAATCCCTTCTGCACGAAAACAGCCTGGCTTTGACCAAGCACAACCCGCTCCACATCTACGATGCATGGGGGGAGGCGAAGAGAACTGTATATTAGCGCCGACGTATCCAGAACTTCAGAACGCGCATCCGGATGAAGAGATGACCCCATGTTCGTGTGCGCTTCCTCAAGCGAACGCACTCGCACATCCATTGTGGAACGTAATAGCGAGTAATACGTCCGCATATAAAGCTCAATTTCCTCAGAGCCTGTTCGTGGTACGGTTCTATCCATCGATATACCTCAATATTTGCGTTTCCTTTTCTCTGAGCGCTCCCTGCGCTTCTTACGTTTTTCGGCCCTCCGGTCGACCAGGACATCTGTTTCGCCTGGCCGAATAGGAAAGACCATCGCGTAGATAAAGCTGAGAACCGTGTAGCTTAGGAGTGTGAACAGGAATCCCACGATAATCTTGATCAGCAAACCGCCTCCCAGAAATGGAGCGAATTTGGGATAAAGGGCAGCTTGCGGCATGTACATCCAGCCGTTCTCAGCGTTGGCGCGTAAAAACCAATCAGCGAAGAAATAACCAGCTGTGGCGAAGAGCGCAATCAGGATTAATCCCACCCCTCTCCACTTGGGATCTAACCGTTCCCTATCTTCCCGCTCCTTATCGAGAGATCTAAAGCGGTAGGAATCTCGTCCCATGGCGGCTTCCTCCTCCTCGGCTCGCTAAGAACCGAGAACTCTTGTTATTAACTCCCATCAGGGAGCATATATCGCATTAATCAAGTCACAACGATACCGTAAAAGATTCATTGTGACTCAGAACCCTGACGCATCTGCTCGGCAGCACGCTCGAAGGCAGAGAGTATCTTATAGTAACCAGTGCAGCGGCACAGGTTTCCTGTAATCGCCTGCTGGATCGAAAAAATATCAGGCTCGGGCTGTTCTTCAAATAGCTTAGCCCCCGCCATCAAGAACCCCGGCGTGCAATATCCGCATTGCACAGCACCTTCATCAATAAAAGCTTGCTGCAGCGGATGGAGCTTATCATCCTGGCTAAGCCCTTCGATGGTAACGATCTCTGCCCCATGCGCCCGCGGTGCGGGCACCATACAAGCCATCACCGCCACACCGTCGAGATAAACTGTGCAAGCACCGCATTCACCTTCCGCACAGCCTTCCTTTGTACCGGTTAAGCCCCCTTCCTCACGCAAGAGACGCAGAAGGGTTTTATTGAACCCGCTCTTGAAGCTATACGGCTCCCCATTAATTGTCGTCTTGATCACTACGTCTTGATGATGCTCCATGGAGTCCGATAGGGGTTGAATCGGTTGAAATCCTGATCTTCCCCGCAACATCACTGGGTTCTTGGGGAAACCATCGCGCTCGTTGTCATTATTGATCTTCCGCAACGCCCGGAGCGTGCATACTCGCACCATTTCCTGGCGGTATTCCGCGCTTCCCCGTAAATCATCAATCGGGCGAGCTGCAAGTCCAGCGAGTTCGGCAGCCTTTTCGATAACATCAGGCTGGAGTTCCTTTCCTGTCAGGTAGGTTTCTGCCTCTGTTGCGTGGATGATCGTCGGTGCCACTGAGCCAAGCGTGATTACCGAGTGTTCAATTCGCCCATCCTTAATCAATAGCACTACGGCTGCGTTGACGACCGAAATCGCCTGCGCTCTACGTAACCCGAGTTTTATAAACGTGCTTCGGGCATTTTCTGCGAGGGCCGGGAAGGCGATGTCGCTCATCAACTCCCCGTCCTTCATCACTGTTTTTCGGACGCCGGTGTAGAAATCCTCAATCGGTACTGTGCGTTCCCCCTCCTCAGAGAGCAAAGTGAGCTTTGCTCCCAGCGCCATGAGCGGCGGGATAGCATCGTTGGCTGGCGAGGCGGTGATGATATTTCCGGCGACCGTTCCGCGGTTGCGGATCTGGGGTGCGCCCACCTGCCAGCAGGCTCGCGCCAGTGTGAACGCCTTTTGTTGAATAAGCTCTGACCCGGCACAATGGTTGTGCGTCACCAAAGGACCGAGGTGGAGCCAACCATCATCATCAAGCGTAATCCTATCCTGACCCGGTATGCGTGAAATATCGATCAATAGTTCCACACCCGGTCGTTGTCCGCGTTCCAATTCAAGGATCAGATCGGTTGCCCCGGCGACAATTCGAGCTCCCTCATTGTGTGCCGCCAGCAGTTCCACAGCTTGCTGCAATGTCGAGGGAGTGTAATAACGCGTCCACATATTCCGTCTCTACCTGCCCTTCCCTTTGCTAGGGCGTTTTGGCGAATGTGCCATTCTTTCACCAGTTCCGCCGTGGCGCAACATGATGATCTGTGCCAGAACGGACACTGCTATCTCCTCCGGCGTTTCAGCGTGTAATTCGAGCCCTATTGGCGACGTCACGCGGGCGATTTTATCCTCCG
>DAOUTT010000316.1 GCA_030668545.1 Anaerolineales bacterium
ATAAAAGCGACGCCCCACAGGGCCATTTCCCAAATGATCTCCCGCTTAAGCGTCCTGTGCAAGATTTGCTGGTTAGTGCTGGGTTCAAGGTAATTAGAGTATATCTACGAAAATCTGCTGCGTAATCTTCCTCCCCAATACCACTGGGGCATGCTGACCATTGATCTGAATCTTCAGGTTTTCGTCGAAGGGAGAGTGCTCCAGGATTGAGACTTTCGTCTCCGGCTTTAAACCCAACTCGCCAAGGTGCCGCAAAAAATCGGAGCCGGAATCGTGCACCCTCACAACCACTGCATGTTGATCCGGGCGTAAATCACTCAAGCGCGTGACACACGCTGGAGGAATTTTTAGATCACGTGTGGGGATGGGATCCCCGTGCGGGTCGTGAGTGGGGTCACCCAACACCTTGGCGATCCGCTCCTCAAAGTTTTCAGAGATTACATGCTCCAGCCGTTCCGCCTCATCATGCACTTCGTCCCATGGATAGCCTAGTATTTCGTGCAAAAACATCTCTATCAAGCGATGGTGGCGGATGATCTCCAGCGCGGCGCTCTCTCCTTCTGGAGTCAATGAGACACCGCGGTGTTTCTGATAATCGACCCAAGAGGGATCGTTGCTCGCCAGCCTCTGCACCATCCCGGTTACGGAGGCTGGAGTGACGTTCAACAGATTAGCAAGTTCCGTCGTCGTGGCGCGCCCACCCGTGGCCGACAACTTATATATCGCCTTAAGATAGTCCTCGATCGCATGCGTTAACTGCTCGGGCATAGCCTCGCTCCGATTATCCATTCCGCGTCAGGGCAATTCAACTTTCTGGGAACACAAGTTAAACACCGAGATCGGGATCACAGAAGACCAGCCGCAACCCGCCATATCTGAGCAACAAAGAAAGTCATGAGCAAACCCAACACAAGGGGCATAATCGACGCTACCGTGGTCCATTTCAAGCTTCCGGTTTCTTTATAGATCGTGTAGATCGTTGTGCTGCAGGGGTTGTGCACCAGGCTGAACAACATCAAATTAACCGCCGTCAGCAACGTCCAGCCTCCAGCCTGAAGCAAGGCCAACGTGCTCGCATACGAGTCAAGCTCAAACATAACCCCTGTACCAGCATCAAAACCCGTAGCTCCGGTCATCAAAACAGTCAACATCAAGATCGTTGGAATGACGATTTCATTCGCCGGGATGGCTACGATGTAGGCCAGCAAAATCACCCCATTCAATCCAATGAGGATGCCTACTGGGTCAAGGAAGCGAACGAGATGCTCGGCAATGGTCACTCCGCCGATGGTGATGTTCGCGCTCAGCCAGATTGCCGCGCCCGCCGGTAGTGCGAACACGACTGCCCGCCATAGCACAAAGATTGTGCGGTCAATGAATGATGTATAGATCGTCTGCATGACACGCGGCGGTCGGTAAGGTGGAAGTTCCATACTGAAACTGGATAGCTCCCCGCGGAGCATCGTGCGTGAGAGTATCAAGTTGACCAGGAAAGTCAATAAGATCCCCAAAATGGCTATCCCAACTACTGCAAAGGAGGAGATGAGCCCGCTGAGATGAGCAGGAACCAGCGCGCCGATAAAGATTGTCGCGATAAGAATCTGGGTCGGCCAGCGGCCGTTGCAGAGCGCGAAGTTATTAGTGATGATGGCGATAAGCCGTTCGCGCGGGCTATCGATAATGCGCGTGGCGATCACGCCGGCAGCGTTGCACCCGAAGCCCATCATCATACTGAGCGACTGTTTACCGTGTGCGCCGGATTTCTTAAAGGCGCTATCCAAGTTGAAGGCAACGCGCGGCAAGTACCCGAAGTCCTCTAATAGTGTGAAGAGCGGGAAGAAGATCGCCATCGGCGGCAGCATAACGCTGATAACCCAGGCTGTTGCCAGGTACATCCCGTCAACCAGCAGCCCCTTCAACCAGAGCGGGAAGCCCAGTGATAAGGCGATCTCCGACAACCAGGGGTGTCCTTTTCCAATCAGCAGAGAGGCGAGCCAGGCTGAAGGGACGTTTGCCCCGGTGATGGTGATCCAGAAGACAAGAGCGAAGAGCATGATCATGACCGGGAAGCCCCAGAACCGGTTGGTCACAATCTTGTCGATCGTCCGGTCGAGGTCAAACTTCGGACTCTCCCCGGGGCGGCTCACCGCCCGATCGGCAATGCTCGCCGCGTCGGTGTAAATGGCTTCGGTGAGCGCTTCGTGCACATTGCTGCCCACCTCCCAGCGAAGTGTCTGGGCAGACTTTAAGAGTTTCTCTGGAGATGCCGCTCTCGCTTCGCTCATGATAGTGCCCCCTGCTTCCGCCCCATCTCCGCGCTCGAAATCTCATTGTCCGTTTGTCTTAAACTGCCTAATTCGCCTTTGTTAATAGCCTCGATGATTCGTTCATCTCCATCGAGGAGACGCATCGCCACCCAACGAGGATTTGGCAGATCCGGATAGACCGCTCTCACTTCTTTGGTTAATGTCTTGATAGAGCCCTCCATGGCGCGCGAGAGCGCCTGGATTCTGTGCGGTCGATAGGCGAACTTGCCAGAGGCAACTTCACTGATCGTAGCAACCAATTCGTCCAACCCCTCACCATAACGCGCCGATGTGGGCACCACAGGAACTCCCAGATCGCGCGAAAGGAGGCGTTCATCCACTTCCAATCCGTGCCGGTGAGCCTCATCCATCAGATTTAAACAGATGACAGCCCGGTCGGTGATTTCTAATACCTGGATCACCAGATTCAGATTCCGCTCCAATCGAGTTGCGTCCACAACCACCACGGTTACATCCGGTTGACCAAAGAGGATGAAATCTCGGGCGATCTCTTCATCGAGCGAGGTCGATAACAGTGAATACGTACCGGGAAGATCCACTAATTTGAAGCGCTGATCGGCATACTCAAAGCCACCCTCGGCCCTAGCGACCTTCTTTGCAGGCAAATTTCATGTGTGCTGGCTCAGTCATGTGAGGGAGTTATACACATTGCTTTTGCCGGTATTGGTATTACCGGACAGCGCGTAGACATAATCCCAATCCTTCATGTGTTCGCCCAG
>DAOUTT010000075.1 GCA_030668545.1 Anaerolineales bacterium
AACAGCACCCGCGACGCTGCCGAGGGTGCCCTGAAGGACCCCATTACTTTCCGGCTTCACTTAGGCTCAAACCGACCCGAAGATGCGCCTGATCAATCGGGCATGGACCCGTCCTACGAAAACGAAGGCGTGGATCAAGGTCCAGGGGGAAAGGGCCCGGGCCGAAATGGTTCCGGCGGCGATCTGGACACCGTTACTCCTTAGGGAGCATAATAAACAAACCCTGCGCAACTAGCGTACAAAACAACAACCGTTGGCCTGTCCTGGATGAATCCTAATAGGCCAACGGTTGCGTCTTTTTATATGAAGAAAGAAGCGATGATGGCTAGTTACGCGTGGAGATTCACACAATGTCCAGCGGTTATACGACGATCGTCCATGCCCAGTCTGTTGACGAACCGCCTTCTGTCATGGTATCATCCGGCGGCCTTGAGACCGCTCTAGTGAGTACTGGGCGGCTTATGTGTTTTTCATCGGAGGAGAACAAGATCAGCGCATCACAATTTAGAATAAACAACCAAATTCGAGCTAAAAACGTGCGCCTTATCGGCGCCGATGGCATCAACATCGGCGTGGTGACGATTGAGGAGGCGTTTGAAGCCGCCAGGACAGCAGATCTCGACCTGGTTGAAATTGCCCCAAACGCTGACCCGCCTGTATGTCGGGTGCTCGACTTCGGCAAGTTCCTCTACGAGAAATCGAAGAAGGACCGTGAGTCAAGAAAGGCTCAAACCAAAGTTGAGATCAAGGAAGTACGGCTTCGCCCGAAAACTTCTGAGCATCATCGGTCATTCAAAGTTCGAAATGCAAGGCGTTGGTTGACAGAAGGAAAGAAAGTCCGAGTGCGTATCCGCTTTCGTGGGCGTGAAATCACATTTCCCGAGATCGCACTCAAGGATTTACAGAGCATAGCGGATGAACTCTCCGACATCGGAATCGTTGAGCAATCCCCGACGATGGAAGGCCGCACGATGCTCATGACACTTGCGCCGGGCAAACCAAAGCAGTAGCCGTTTCAGACAACCAAGTTCGTGTCGATGTCCCCGTGGACAGCGGTACCGTCCGCTGGGTTTGTGCCCCACAGGCGGGTAGCAAAGAACGAGATTATCATTATTAGAGGAGTAGGATTGTGGCCCGTAAAGCCAAGAAAAAGGGGAAATATAAACTCAAGACGCATAAAGCAACCGCCAAGCGCTTCCGTTTAACGGGTTCTGGGAAGCTGGTGCGCACTAAGGGAAACAAGAGTCACCTGCGCAGAAAGAAATCCGCCCGTTCCAAGCGGTTGTTCTCTAAAATGCTTCCTGTTGAATCGAAGGGTATCGCCAAGCGCGTTCACCGCTTAGCTCCCTACCTGAAGAAGTATAAGTCCAACCCGAACGCCCGTACGGGGAGCTCTTCCAAATAGCCCCCCATTGTTGTGGCTGTTGAGTGCATACAACAGGTGTCCTAGAGACATCGGCGCTCAGGGGTCCACAGGAGAGTGAAACGTGTCACGAGTTAAAGGCGGAACTATCACACGCCGTCGCCACAAAAAAGTTATAAAATTTACCAAGGGAATGTACGGCTCTCGCAGCACCTTATACCGTCGCGCCAACGAAGCTATGCTAAAGAGCCTGTGGTATGCATATCGAGATCGTCGCACCCGCAAGCGCGATCTGCGTCGTCTTTGGATTGCCCGCATCAACGCTGCCGCGCGCCTCAATGGAACTACCTATAGCCGTTTGATCTACGATTTGAAGCAATCGGGTATAGGTTTGAACCGGAAGATCCTCGCCGATCTTGCAGTTCGTGATCCAAAGGCTTTTAGCGAGGTCGTTAAGGTCGCGGCCAAAGGGTAGCGAATAACTTCAATTTCATTCATAAAAGGGACGCATAGGCGTCTCTTTTTATTTACCTCGAAAACGTCGGAAAAATACCATAGGTGCGGATACCTCAGTTGCCGGAAGGGCTCCGTACCACTAAATGTCATTTCGAGCGAAGTGAGAAATCCCTGTGGTGATTCTTGTGATGGCGCCAATGGTGGAAATGAGATCCACGGTTAAACCTCCCGCAGGTTAGAAACCTGCGGGAGGTTAGCCAAGTGTTGAGCACGGAGGGTTAGCTCCGGGCGGAGTGATACAATCAAACGCAGGGAAACAATAGAGAACTACCTGGAGTTTTGTATGACCACACTGGTCTTGCAGCGTATGTTACCCCAAGGGCGAAAATTCCGCGAAATCTGCGGCGACGCGGAATGATTACATCAACATCCAATCAACGCGTGCAGTGGGTGCGAACGCTGCAAAGTAAGCGACGCGCTCGCAAGCGTGAAGGCCTATTTATCATTGAGGGTACTCGACTGGCAAACGAGGCTGTTTCCTCCCGCTCACACCCCAAACTCGTTTTATACACGGACGCAGTCAAACAAAGTGACCCGCGCCTACTAGATGAGTTGATCAATCTAGGGGCAGAGGCCGAAGAAGTCTCGCAGCGGGTTATGAAGGCCTGTTCCGACACAGAATCCCCACAAGGGCTTCTTGCGGTTCTTCCCATTCCCTCTTCTACGCCTCCTGACAATCTGAGCCTGGCGCTTGTCGCTGACCGAATTTCCGATCCCGGCAATCTTGGAACAATCTTGCGCACTGCGCAAGCAGTGGGCGTTGAAGCCATTTTCCTCAACCCGGGCACAGTCGACCCCTTTAACCCTAAAGTTGTGCGCGGCGCCATGGGGGCACATTTCCACATCCACATTATCCAGGAGCAAACTTCTGAGATCGAGAAACACCTTCTCGGAATGGATGTTTGGGTCGCTGAAGTTGGCTTGGGGCCCCCATACTACGATGTGGATTGGGGCAAGCCTTCCGCGATCGTGATCGGGAGCGAAGCCCACGGCCCCAGCGATAAGCTTCGCTCCATCGCTAAAGGCAGCACGCACATTCCCATGCAAGATTCGACCGAGTCGTTGAACGCCTCTGTCGCCGCTGCGGTCATCCTATTCGAAATTGCCCGAATGCGAGGAGAAGGATGAAGATTCGTGCGATCACCGGCTTCATCGATCCAGGCTGGCCAATCGATACCGAGTTTATCGCCAAAACTGCCCAATGCCTGAAAGATTGTCGATCGGCTCTTCAGGACACAGGCTTAGATGTCCAGACTCTGCGTTTTGCTACGCCACCGCCTTCAGAAATGTCAACCCCGGTTACACCTGCCGATCGACCAGACCTGGCTCGCCGGCTTGAAGCTGAAATATTCATTCAGGGCATCGATTATGCAGCGATAGGGCCCGTCCTGCCTGATGAGCCGGATGGTTTTCGTATACTACCAAAAGTGTTGGCGGCAACGGATACGGTCTTCTCCTCTGGAATCTATGCGGATCCAACCGTCGGGCTGTCGCTCCCCGCGGCGCGGGCGTGTGCCCGGGCCATTCAGGAGATATCAACCATAGGCGACGACGGTTTTGGAAACTTACGCTTCGCCGCGCTGGTCAATGTGCCCTCAGGCGTCCCTTTCTTCCCCGCAGCATACCACCGCGGCGGACCGCCCTCACTTGCGATCGCCACCGAATCTGCCGATCTCGCAGTCAGTGTTGTCCAAGACGCGGATTCACCCCAATCGGCGAAGAAACAACTGGTCGCAGCGATCGAGACGCATGCAGTAAACATCGTCCGAGTCGCCGATACCATCGCGAGCGATCATGATTTTCGCTTCCTTGGAGTCGATTTCTCTTTCGCCCCGTTTCCTGAAACACATCGCTCGATCGGCACGGCGCTCGAGATAATCGGAGCCTCCGCTTTCGGCCAATCCGGTAGCGCAGCAGCGGCAGCCTTCCTGACCGACTGCCTTGACAGCGCCCAATTCCAACGCGTGGGCTTTTGTGGACTCTTTCTGCCTGTTCTGGAGGATACCGTCCTGGCTGCGCGCGCCAGTGAAGGTATTCTGACGATCTCCGATTTACTGCTCTACTCCACTCTTTGCGGAACCGGTCTGGACACAATCCCACTTCCAGGAGATGCGAGCATTGAAGCCTTAACCGGACTTCTACTCGACCTTGGCGCAATCGGCCTGCGCCACAATAAGCCCCTCACAGCACGGCTCATGCCCATTCCCGGAAAAGCTGCGGGGGACGCGGTTCACTTTGATTTCCCCTACTTTGCGGACAGTCGAGTTCTGCCGCTCCCTGATGCGCCTCTCACCGGTCTTCTCGACAGCTCTGACACGCTCGACATCGGCCCTTATAAATTTGAATGACATCACTCGATGTGTTCAGCCGACCAGGCAACGATAAAGGTCAAATATCACGATGGACCTATCCGCCAATTTAAACTCATCCCAGATCGAAGCAGTCACCGCTCCCCCAGGGCCGGTTTTGGTGCTTGCTGGACCAGGTTCCGGGAAGACGCGCGTCCTAACCCACCGAGTGGTTCAACTCATCACTGCAATGGGGGTAGTGCCGCGCTCGATCGTCGCCGTCACCTTCACCAACAAGGCCGCTAAAGAGATGAGCAAACGGGTGCAGGAGCTGCTTACCCATGACGCGAATGCAGGGGGCGAACTGCCGAACCTGGGCACCTTCCACGCGCTTTGTGCACGCATCATCCGCCAGGAAGCCGATTATCTGCCGCTAACGCGCGACTATGTGATTTATGATGACTCCGATCAACAGTCCTTGGTTCGAGAGGCAATTAAGGATTTACGACTTGATCCCAAACAGATCCGGCCGGGGCGTATTTTGAATGCAATCTCCAAAGCGAAAAATGAACTGATCGAGTTGGAAGACTACAACACCGATACGTACGCAAATGAAGTCGTGCGCCTGGTGTATGAGCGCTACCAACAGGCTTTGCTGGCGAATAACGCTCTAGATTTCGACGATCTGCTTTTCTGGGTTTATCGCCTGCTGCGAGATCACGATGATCTACGAAGCGCCTACCGGCGCCGTTTCCAACATCTGCTCGTTGATGAGTTTCAGGATACCAATACCGCGCAATATTCGTTGCTGCGTCTGTTGGCGGGCGAAAGTCCAGATCTGTTCGTCGTCGGCGATCCTGACCAGTCGATCTACCGTTGGCGAGGAGCCGATTACCGCAATGTGCACCGCTTTCAAGAGGACTACCCTCAAGCGCGCACGATCCTCCTCGAGCAAAACTATAGATCCACCCAGACTATTTTGGATGTTGCCACCGCGGTGATTGACCGCAACCCTGGTCGTCAGCGGAAGCTGCTATTTACAGATCGGGGCTCCGGATTCCCCGTCATCCTTCACGAATCTTATAACGAAAACGATGAGGCCGATTTCGCAGTGGAGATCATCTCAACCCTGACCTTTGCCGGCGAGGCTGATCCCGGAGATTGCGCCGTGATGTACCGCACAAACGCTCAATCCCGCGCCCTGGAGGAAGCTTTCCTTCGAGGCGGCCTATCCTACCGTATCGTTGGTGCCCAGCGATTCTACGGCCGTCGAGAGATCAAGGATCTGATTGCATACTTACGCCTGATTCACAACCCCGTCGATCGCGTCAGCCTGCTGCGGGCGCTAAACACACCTCCGCGCGGCATCGGCGCAAAAACCGTCGATCTCTTGCTCGAGAGTTCCCGGACCCGCAATGTTGATCCTGCAGAGATCCTGTTCGCTCTTGCCCGCGATAAAGATCCTGCCTTGATGGATATTTTCAACCCGCGTGCCCGACAAGCGCTGGTCAGCTTCGCTGATTCCTGGCTCCGTTGGATCGAGATGAAAGAGAACGACGGCCTGGTCGCTCTCGTCGATCTCATCCTCGAAGAGACAAGTTACCGGACATACATCGATGATGGAACAGAAGAAGGTGAAGCCCGTTGGGAGAACATTCAGGAACTGCGGCGGGTGGCCTATGAGTTTGAAGATGTCGACCTGGCATCTTTCCTCGAAAGCATCGCCCTCATTTCCGACCAGGACACCTTATCTGATGAACAGAACGCACCAACTCTGCTAACCCTGCATGCCGCCAAGGGGCTGGAATTCCCGGTAGTGATCATTATCGGGCTGAACGATGGTGTCCTGCCTCACCAACGCTCCTTCGATGACCCGGAAGCCATGGCAGAGGAAAGGCGCCTCCTTTACGTCGGTGTTACACGCACAAAAGATCGCTTATATCTCCTGCGCACATTTCGCCGCCGCATCGCTGGCCCATCTACCTTGAGCGAACCCTCACGCTTCTTGCACAACATTCCACCAAAGCTCCTGGATGGCGATCTCCTTGGCTCCCAGACCTGGGAACAGACTTCCTATAAACAGAAGACCACCTGGGATCTATCCCCGAAAATCCCGCCCGATCCTCAATATGAGCCGGGGATGCGTGTTCGGCACAAAGTTTTCGGTGAGGGCATCGTCCTGTCCACCAAGATCGACCACGATGACGAGGAGGTTAGCATCGAGTTTGAGGAGATTGGAATGAAGCACCTTGACGCCTCGATGGCGCAATTGGAAATTCTTGATGGTTGAATTTTTTCAAGATATAGAGAACAATCTATTCAAGTCTTCTTTCTACTATGCATACCCATTCTTAACTTCACTGGAGATTTAGAGATGAATATCTTCTTAACGGGAGGCGCGGGTTACATTGGGTCCGCTGCCGCCGCAACTTTATTGCAGGCTGGACATTCTGTGACCGTTTTCGACTCCTTGGTTACCGGACATCGCGAAGCCATCCCGCACGAGGCCCAGTTTATCCAAGCGGACCTCGGCGACCGTGCCGCACTTGAGGTTGCACTAAACGCGGAACAATTCGACGCGGTGATGCATTTCGCTGCCTTTATTGAAGCGGGCGAGAGTATGACGAACCCCGGAAAATATTTCCACAATAATCTGGTGCTCTCTGTGGGCTTGATCGAGGCCTGTACCCGCGCCAATGTGAAGCGTTTCGTGCTCTCCTCTACCGCAGCGGTGTATGCCTCGAGCGACCAACCCCTCTCGGAAGAGTCGCCCCTTGGTCCATCAAACGTATATGGTCAAACCAAACTTATGATCGAGCAGACTCTCGAGTGGTATCGCCAGATACACGGCTTGCGTTATGCCGCGCTGCGCTACTTCAACGCCGCTGGCGCTCTTCCCGATCGTGGTGAGGCGCATCAACCCGAAAGCCATCTCATCCCACTTGTCCTGCAGGTCGCCCTTGGCCAGCGGTCTGAAATTAAAGTCTTTGGCGATGACTACCCCACACCAGACGGCACTTGCATCCGAGATTACATCCACATCGCCGATCTCATCGATGCTCACTTGCTCTGCTTAGAAGCGCTCGAGGCCCAAGACCGTTTGGTATACAACCTTGGGAATGGGGCTGGTTACTCCGTCCGCGAGGTCATCGAAGCATCCCGGCATGTCACAGAAGAAGAGATCTCGGCCCTTGATGCTCCCCGACGGCCTGGCGATGCCCCCCGCCTCGTAGCAAGCTCCGATAAAATCCAGCGCGATCTCGACTGGTCGCCCAAGTACCCCAAGCTCGAGCATATCATCGCCAGCTCCTGGGAATGGCATAGGACCCACCCACAGGGTTACAAGACACAAACTGATTAATGGCAGCGGATCGGCGCGATAAGATTCGTGACCGCGCAAGCAGGGGGTATGGGATTCGCATTAAGATGTGGTCTTCGTTGCACCCCGGTTGCTGTCGATCGACCTATGCAGCAGATCACGAGGGTATAATCTCGAGGTGAAATCACCGAAGAAACATGCGAGCGAAGTCCGCTCTCGTCTACTGGAGACATATGGCCAGCCGGTCTGGCGTGATCCACTACCGCCACTCGACGAGCTGGTCTCCACAATCCTCTCTCAAAATACAACCGACACAAATCGCGATCGCGCTTTCGATGCCCTTCGCGAGCGTTTCCCTACCTGGGAAGAGGTGCGTGACGCACATCCGTCAGATGTTATTTCCGCCATTCGATCCGCGGGACTTGCCAATCAAAAAGGACCTCGTATCCAGCTCGCCCTGCAGCAAATTACCGATGAGCGCGGTGATCTCAATCTTGACTTCCTGGAAGATCTGCCGCTTGAAGAGGCGAGGGAATGGCTGCTTCACTTCAGGGGCGTCGGTCCAAAGACCGCGGCCATCGTACTGCTCTTCTCACTCGGCAAACCGGCTTTCCCCGTAGACACACATGTCTACCGCCTGACAGGGCGCCTGGGCTTGCGCCCCGATCAGATTACCGCCGAGCAAGCACACAGTCATCTCGAAGCACTTTTCGATCCGGCGATGTATTATGATGTTCATCTCAACCTTATCCGTCACGGGCGCGAGATCTGTCATGCCCGTTCTCCACAATGCGAGAACTGCATATTGAGCGATATCTGCCCTTTTTATCAAAAGCGGTCCCGGGAAAGCACGAATGAGTAATTCGCCAAAACAAACGGATCCCACCGAGAACTTGAGCAAGGTCCGCCTCGCGCTGGAGACTCTTTCTGCAAACTGCGAAGGTTCACAAGCTGCAATCGCGCGCGACGCTCTGATTGTTCTCGAGCAGGTTGAGGGACACCAAGGCGCAGGTGAACAAGCACGACTTGCT
>DAOUTT010000208.1 GCA_030668545.1 Anaerolineales bacterium
AAGCTTTGCACGTTCCCCGGTCAAAGTAAATGCAGGACTCGGTATCGATAACAGGATATTTCGGCACCGCCTGAGGGAAGGGACGGTAGATTGATTTTCGATAGCCAATCCCGGCCTCGAATACGTCATCCAAGACCGACTTGGGGCATTTCTCAATACAGATCCCGCACCCCGTGCAGTCTTCTTCGATTACATACCTTGCTTTCTTGCGAATGCGAACATGGAAATTCCCAATGAATCCGCTGACGTCTTCGACTTCACTGTATGACATGAGCGTGATATTCGGGTGACTGCTGACATCGGACATATTGGGGGTGAGAATACAGGCTGAGCAGTCAAGGGTGGGGAAGGTCTTATCGAACTGCGCCATATGCCCGCCGATGGATGGCTCTCTCTCAACCAGGTAAACAGGGTTGCCTGAATTCGCCAGCTCAAGAGCGGTTTGGATGCCGGCTATCCCGCCACCAACAACGAGTGAATGGGGGTTAACTGGAACCTCGGTAGGTTCAAGCTCCTCGTGGAGCTGCACGCGCTCGACTGCGCCGGAGATCATCGCTTTCGATTTCGCCGTCGCTAGCGCCTCGTCCTCGGTGACCCAGGAGACCTGTTCACGCAGGCTGGCCATCTGGCAAAGGTAGGGGTTGAGACCGGCGTTGCTGCAGGCTTTGCGAAAGGTTTTTTCATGAAGATGAGGGGAGCAGGCGCCGACGACGACCCTCGTAAGGCCTTCGTTCTTGATGTCATCCTCGATGAGTTCTTGGCCAAGTGAGGAGCACATAAACTCGTAATCGCGAGAAACGACGACGTTATCGAGTTCCTCGCCTGCCCATTGAGAAACCTCCTCAACGTCAACCTTTCCGGCGATGTTGCTCCCGCAGTGGCAAATATAGACGCCGACACGTTCAGCCATGTTAACCCTCCACTCTTCCGCTCGGCATCGGCAGCGATTTGTCATCCTTCTTTCGCTTACCTGCCGGGGCGGGTTCTTCTTCAAGCTCCGAACCGATCTTCTTCAACGCCGCGGATGCGGAGACGAACTCTTTGCCGATCCCGAGCTTTTTCGCGGGTATCCCCATCGCCAGGCCGATCACCTGTGTGAAATAGAGAATTGGTAGATTGTAATTTGTGCCGAAGTGACGGTTTACCTGCGCCTGATAGGCGTCCAGATTTAATTGGCACATCGGGCAAATGGTAACGATGATGTCCGCGCCGTATTCATCTGCATTATGCAGGAGTTGACGAATCAACTCGAAAGCAGTTTCGGAACTGATCTGGGTCATGTGACCACCGCAGCAGTGAGTTTTTAAGGGGAAATCAACCACCGTCGCGCCAAGCGCCTCCATGAGATGGTCCATCGACACCGGATATTCTGCATTCACAGGGTCAGTGTTGCCGAACTCGGGACGAACGACCATGCAGCCGTAATAAGGGGCAATCCGCAAGTTTGTCAATGGGTTTGTGACTTTCTCGCTGATGCTCTCAAATCCGATATCGTCAACGACAACATCGAGTAGATGACGGACGCGCAGTGAGCCTGGTTCGTAGGAAAGACCCCCGGCGGCAAGCGCTTCGTTGGTCGACTCTCCCAATTTGGGGTATTTACCCATGTACTGGTCTGTTTTCCTGAGGTTCAAGTAGCATGCGCTGCAGGGAGCGACGAGTTCTTTAAGGTCGTCCTGTTTCGCTGCCAGAGCGAGGTTGCGGGCGACAAGAGCATAGGCGGCGGTTTTGTTGAGCGAAAAGTATTCAGTTGCTCCGCAGCAATTCCAATCTTCGATCTCTTCGAAAGACATGCCAAGCTGGTCAGCGATTGCCTTCGTCGAGTCATCGTAGGGTTTTGCGGACTTGCCTAAAGAACAACCAGGGTAGTATCCGTATTTCATAATTCGGCCTCCAGTTGTTTCGCTCGTTCCAGGATCGCCCGGAGCTGGTCTATGCCATCGATTCTCTCAGGCCGGAATGCGAGGCGATTCTTCGCAACCATTCCTAATGCGAAAGGTCCTAAGCTAAACTTTGATAAGGGGCTGTGAGTCAGGTGGTAACGAGTTGCTAAGCCCAGTTCAAAGCTTCTGCCGTAGGTCTCAACAAACCCGATGAAACTCTCTGACCACTCGGGCGCATCGCTATCGTCATAAAGGCGTTCTTTCACCGCTATCTGCTTCAGGGTATACATGATGTCGGTGATGGGGATTTCTTTGGGGCAGCGTACGGTGCAGTAGTAGCAGGAGACACAATACCAGGGCGTATTGCTCTTGAGAACTTCATCCCTAAGACCGACGTCGATCATGGCGAAGAGTTGTCGTGGTGAGTAGTCCATATCCGGCCCGGAGGGGCAGGAGCCGCCGCAAGTGCCACACTGAAGGCAGATTTTTAGATTCTCTCCACCTGGTGTGGCGTTAATCACTTCATCGCGGAAATTGCTGGAGGATCCGTTCGTGGGTACTTCTGGCATGCTATTCCCTCCCGGTTTCTTGGGTATCGATGAGTCCCAAAACTCACTTAATATCCTGTGTCGCGCATCGACACGAGAGATCCTCGCGGCCGCGACTTTAGAAGGTGCGAATCACTGTCTCTAAAGTATGTGATTTTTATCACAAGTTGCATAAGTGACAGAATACCAGCACAGATTGGATGAAAGTCAAGCATGGGAGCGCGAAACACAATGTAAGTTACAAACGAGAACGAAACGCGCAATTAAAGTGACACACATTAAATTTGGAGGTAAGTTTCGTTATGGATGATTAAACGATATTATCCTGATTCGACGAAGATGTCTTTGACATAAGTTAATCATCCATTCGCTAGTACAAGTGCAGGCAGTCTTCGGAAAGGACAATAGTTATAGTTGGCAGTCGGGATTGTGAAATATGTCGCTTGCCTTAAACAGGATTGCAAAGCACACTTAGTATCAAGTCCGCCTGCAAGAAAGTCCACAAGCAGCTACCTAATTAGGAGGTTGATCCCATGGTCCTGAAACCAAAACGTCCGGTCCCCTCGGACATCGACATCGCACAGGAGGCAGATTTAAGACCAATACTGGAGATCGCAGAAAAGATCGGGTTGGAGATGGACGACCTTGATCTCTATGGCCAATATAAGGCGAAAGTCCATCTTGACGTGCTTAAGAAGCTTGCTGATCGTCCCCAGGGAAAATATATCGACGTCACTGCCATCACTCCGACGCCGCTTGGTGAAGGGAAGACCACAACAACTCTTGGTCTTACTCAGGCGATGGGCACACACCTGGGGAAGAATGTGATGTGCTGCATCCGCCAACCGAGCATGGGACCAACCTTTAACATCAAGGGTGGAGCAGCGGGAGGGGGTTACAGCCAGATTATCCCCATGGAGGATTTCAACCTCCACCTCACCGGTGACATCCATGCGATCACCGTCGCGCATAACCTGGTCGCTGCAGCGCTTGATACTCGTATGTATCATGAGAGCCGGCAATCGGATGAAGCGCTCAAGCGTCGCGGCGTAACACGCATCGATTTCGACGTTGATTCGATCACCTGGAATCGTGTTGTTGACGTTTGCGATCGATCCTTGCGCGACATCAAAGTAGGTTTTAATGATGACAAGCTGAAGGATGGCTCGCCCAGCCCGGTTTTCCCGCGCTCAACTGGCTACGATATCTCGGTTGCCTCAGAATTAATGGCGATACTTGCCCTGGCAACGAGCTTAGGGGACTTACGCGAGAAAGTCGGAAAGGCTGTCGTCGGCTTGAACAAGAAGGGCGATCCAGTCACGCTTGAGGATATTGGCGTAGCCGGTGCCGTTACGGTCTTACTGAAAGACGCGCTCATGCCTAACCTCATGCAGACGATCGAGGGTCAGCCGGCATTGGTGCACGCAGGGCCCTTCGCGAACATCGCCCATGGCAATTCATCCATCATCGCCGATCAAATCGCGCTTAAGGTTTCAGATTACGTCGTCACCGAGAGCGGTTTCGGCGCCGATATCGGCATGGAGAAGTTCTTCGATATCAAGTGTCGCTACTCAGGTTTGATCCCGAATGCAGTTGTGCTGGTGGCAACTGTGCGCGCCCTGAAGATGCATGGCGGCGGACCAAAAGTGTCCCCCGGTGCACCTCTGGACGAGGCGTATACGTCGGAGAATCTTGAACTGCTCGAAGCCGGCCTGCCGAATCTCGGCTTCCATATCAAGAATGCCATTCGCTTCGGCATCCCAGTTGTTGTCTGTGTTAACGGCTTCAAGGATGACACCGACGCCGAAATGGAGATGGTGCGTAAATACTCCGAGGAACAGGGTGCGTTTGCGGCTGTCAAAAGCACGCATTGGGCTGATGGCGGCGCGGGCTCTGTGGAATTCGCCCAGGCAGTCGTCGATGCCTGCGAGCAGCCAAGCGACTTCAAATTCCTCTACCCGCTGGATTGGCCGATCAAGAAAAAGATCGAGTACATCTGCAAAGAGTTCTACGGCGCGGATGGGGTAACCTATGAGCCTTTGGCTGAAGAGCAAATTGCGACCTATGAGAAAGCGGGTTTCGGGGATCTGCCGATGTGCATGGCGAAGACGCATCTCAGCCTGAGCCATGACCCGTTGTTGAAAGGTGTGCCCACCGGATTCACGGTGCCAGTACGGGAGGTGCGCGCGAGCGTAGGCGCGGGATTC
>DAOUTT010000299.1 GCA_030668545.1 Anaerolineales bacterium
TAACCATCCAAATACGTGAAGGATGAAACGTCTTTATCTCGAACTCTTTTTCCCATTGAAACGCAATTCAGAGTAGATTGAGCAGAGCCCGGCTTTGGAACTCGGGCGTATATGGATTGCATTACCAGCCATTCGTAAGGGGGTGCACTACAAAATGGTCCCCTGCAGCCCCCCTTGGGGGGCGAACGGGGGGGAAAGAAAAGTTGCAGCAACACTCGGCACCGACATCATCGCTGGCGTTGTGAACAATTCGTATGTTCTTCCCACCCCCCAATAACTAAAACCGAAAATCTCCCGGAGTTCCAACATCCGGGAGATTATTTTCTATGCCCTACACGACTTACAGCATCGTGATCATTGCGGTGGCGGTTCCAAGATAGGTATGCCAGAGGCATCACCCGTGAGCGTTACGGCACCGCTCCAAACCCAGCCATCCTTGCCCTCATCGATCCGTCGTATGTACCACCAGGTCCCATTTGCCTCGCTCTCATAACGCCCTACAACGAATGCCCGCTGTCCCTCCAAAAAGAAATCGAGACTGCCGTAACTCTCATCCGGCCCAGGGCGGACATAAGCATTGTAATCCGCTGTGACCACAGGCTGGCCTGGCGTAGGGGTTACGGTCATTGCAGGAGTCGGGCTCTCAAGGGGTGGCGTCGGAGAGGGCGTGACAGGTGTCGGCGGTGGAGTCTGAAAAGTCGCCTGCTTCGTCAGCTCTGCATCCGCATACGCTGTGGCTATCACCGCCTCGCTAGATCGTGTGGAGGACACTCCCGCCCCAGCCCTACACGCGCCCACCAATATTGCGAGAGCTACCAACAGCGCTCCAATGACACACCGTCTCAACATAACCTTTAGATTCTCCTGGTATCCCCTTCGGGGCAGCTGGCATAAGAGTTGCATAACATTAACCCGGATGAGTATACCGCAGACGAGCCGATACGAACCATCTCATTAAAATTCATGGAAAAATGAGGTTTTCCGAGTGGTACATCTTTCCTCTCCACGTCTTCATATACGTCATGCTATGATGCTCCTATATGGCGAGTACATCAAATGTAACCGCCGCTGCTCGCTCACGCCAAGAAGAGGTTGAAGTGCCTCCTGAAGAGACAATTGCGCAGCCGGTAGCGGAACAAGATACAGAATATCTGGCCGCATTGGAACGCCTAGAGCGTGCGCAGGAACGCATGCTCTCGGCAGCTATTGCATTCTGTGATGGGTTAATCAGCGCCGGTCAATTGCGCGCCGTTCGAGAACTCCTGCGGGAACAAGAGAGCAAAATCGACGCCATGGGAGGCATTCAAGCTTCCCCATTCATCGGTAAGGTTCAGGATGACTCGGCTCCTCCACCACAGGAGGCAAAGAGTCCCGCGCCCGTTATTGAAGAGAGTGTTGCTGAAGCCATCACAGAAGAACCCTCCATAGAAGATATTGACGACCCGGAACTCCGCCGTCGGTTAGAAACACTTGATGGTAAGATCGCTCGCCTTGAACAAGATTTTCAACAAGGGCGGATTAACGCATCCCAATATCGTGCGATTTACCGCCACTACATGGGCCAGCGTGAAGTCGCTCTACGCATGCGCCAGACCTATCCTGACAGCAACCGCTGGGAGATGGTCCTGGAGGAAGGAAAAACTCGCTTCCTGCTGCAATTGAATGAAGCTGCCTGCTACAGTGTTGGTCTGTATAACATTCAATCCAAGGAACGCATCTTCGTTGACGGTGATATGCCTGAATCAGCGGAGGATGCCATGGCGCTTTTGGGAACCTTCAGCACAAGCGATGACGAATCTCCTGATGGAAGGCTTTTCGCTACAACATCAGACAGCGGCGAAACATTACTTCTCATCCCGGGTGCTTTCACAGTCAGTCTGGCTGTTTTCTCACAAGATCCACCATCATGGCAGGTGCGCGCGCTTCATGAAGTGCACCGCAACTTCGAGGCTGCCAACCGGCCAGCGCTCCTGCGTGGTGAAACAGAAAAACTGATCTTCCCCGATCTCAGTCGCTTCATTAAAAGCTGATTACCCCGCACACATGCATTGAAAGTAATTTCTCAGGTTCCTCGCGGGGTTGTCGTTCTTGAGAAGAACCAAAAAAAAAGAGAACCCGCGATGTGCTTGATCCTCGAGTTCTCTTTACACCGTAAGCTTTTTCTCTTTAAAGGGGCACTCCCTGTTCTTCTAGAGCCAGTCTCTGGGTACGGATCAATAGCCCAATCGAGCCGTTTGCTAGATGAAGCATCTGCTTTAAAACATCGGTCGTGAAGGGTTCTCGCTCTGCTGTACCTTGAATTTCAATGAGTTCCCCTTGTTCATTCATGACGATATTGACATCCGCATCAGCGGCCGAATCCTCAGCATAATCAAGGTCAACAATTGGAACACCATCCAGCAGCCCGATGCTAACCGCCGCGATCGGCGATTTAAAGATATTTCCGACGGGTTCGCCTGCAGCAATCTGACTGCTTAGCGCTATGGCAAGAGCGACATACCCTCCAGTAACCGCCGCGGTTCTGGTGCCGCCATCCGCTTGCAGAACATCACAATCGACAATGCAAGTGATGGGGGGAAGTTCTTCCAAGTTGAAACCTGCACGCAGGCTTCGCCCGATCATACGTCGGATCTCCTGGCTGCGGGCTCTGGGCTTGCCGACCTCCCGCGCGGTTCGCTGCTGCGTTGCACGGGGGAGCATGGCATATTCGGCGGTGATCCACCCTCCCTGTGTATCGCGCGCCTTCATCCAGTTGGGGACCCCTTTTTCAATCGTCACGTTGCAAAGCACACGCGTATCCCCCAACTCGAGAAGCACCGATCCCTCCGGATAATCGATATAGCCCGGCGTGATCGAGATCGGCCTCAGTTCATCTACCGCGCGTCCCGCATGTCGAGCGATCGTTGTCATCTACGTTTCTCCAAGAAAAAACCAAGCATTATTGAGTGTTGAATCTTAAAGTGAGAAGGGCTCATCACTTCAACTCAAGATAACACTCTACCCTCCCCTCGATGACTTCCATGCTGCTCTTCCAGAATGCCGGACTGCGCAGATCGATGTCGAACCGCGCGGCGAGATCTGCGGCGTTCCCCTTGCCGGTATTACGCAGGAGGCTCTCATAATCAGGGATGAAATCCTCACCCCGCTCCTTGTAAATGGCAAATAAACCCAAGCCGAAGAGCTGTCCAAATGCATAGGGGAAGTTATAGAACGATCGCGAGGGGCTGTAGTAATGCGGCTTCCACGCCCACATGTACGGATGTCGATAGCGCTCATCCAACCCGTCGGCGTACGTTTCCGCCTGACAGCGGAGCATGATCTCGCAGAAATCATCCGCA
>DAOUTT010000238.1 GCA_030668545.1 Anaerolineales bacterium
CACAAATACTGCCTTTGCCCCACTTTTCGGGTCCACAGCGGAACGTTTGCTGAGCTTGCCTTTGCCGCTGGGGTTAAGAAGTACGGAAAGATGGATCCAAATTGGCTGCTGCCAACCGAAAGCTTCGTAGATCAGGACGTGGAGCGGGAAGGTGGGAAGCCATTCCGAGCCGCGTAAAACGTGTGTTATCTTCATCAGGTGATCATCAGCCATCGCCGCCAGGTGGTACACGGGCATACCGCTTGATTTAACGAGAATGTAGTCGTCAATCGTGTGGTTATCCACCGTAATCGGATCTCGTAGAAGGTCCACAGCGATTGTCTGTCCTTCCTGCGGTGTTTTGAAACGGATGACGTGGCTCTCTCCACCCAGGGCTCTTTCCCGAGCTTCTTCCGGTGACAGACGGCGGCAGAGTCCATCGTAACGGGTCGGTTCTTTCCGTTTCTGCTGGAGTTGACGGACCTGCGCAAGTCGCTCAGGAGTACAGAAGCAGTAATATGCATGACCTCCAGCGATCAATTCTTCGGTGAGTTTTTGGTAGATCTCTGTTCGTTCAGACTGGCGGTAGGGTGAATAAGGTCCACCGATATCCGGTCCTTCATCCCACTCCAAGCCCAGCCAGCGCAGTGCTTCGTAATATTCCTTCTCCGCCTGGGGGTCGAAGCGGGTGCGGTCGGTGTCCTCAATGCGGAGGATGAACTGGCCTCCCGACTGGCGAGCGAGAAGGTAGTCATACAGGGCTGTCCGCGCGCTGCCGATGTGGAAGCGACCGGTTGGAGAGGGGGCAAAGCGAACGCGTGCGGGTTTTCCTTCGGTCATTACAATGCCTCAACGGATGATTGTTTGTTATAACTCGATCTGTTTATGACGCAGGATCACACTCTCCACGAGGCCGATTCCTAGCAGGCTAGCAAGCAGCGAAGAACCGCCGTAACTTAAAAAGGGAAGTGGCAGACCAGAAACCGGGAGAAGCTTTAAATTCATGCCGATGTTAAAGAAACCCTGGAATGCCAGGAGAACGGCAACGCCGTAGCAAATCAAAGCGCCATAAAGATCGCGGGCGATGCTTGCCGCCCGTAAACATCGATAGATCACGAAAATAAAAATCAAGATGAAGATGAGTGCACCAACGAAACCAAACTCCTCTGACATCGCTGAGAAAATAAAATCCGTATGGCGCACTTTCAGGAAACGCAGCTGGACTTGGGTGCCGCTCCCGTAGCCCTTGCCAAACCAGCCCCCGGATCCGATCGTGATAAGTGCCTGAATTACATTATAGGTCTCTCCGAATTGCGCGTTAGGATCTGGAAATAGGAACGTGATCACGCGCGCTTTCTGATAATTCTGCAAGAAAGGCCAGGCGAGCAATGGCGCCATCGCTCCAATACCTGCTAGGGCAAGCAGGTGTTTTGGTCTCGCGCCTGCCGCCCAAACCAGCGCAACCCAGATTACTCCCAAGACAATTGCAGTGCTTAGATCTGGCTGGAGGAATACAAGCATTGCTGGCACGCCGATCAACACCAAACTGCGGATGAGAATTTTTGGTTGATAGATATCCAACTTGTGTTTGGATAGATAGTCTGCGAGGACGAGGATCATGAGAATCTTCGACAGCTCGGATGGTTGGACATTGACGATGCCGATGTTGAACCATCGTGCAGATCCAAAGCCGACAACCCCTGCCGCAAGTATCAGTCCCAGGAATCCTAAAACAACTATGTACAATGCGCGGGAAAGAGCGGACCAGATGCGGTAGTCGATCGCGGCAGTGAGGATTAAAACGACCAGACCGATCAAAGCGAAGATTGCCTGACGCGGCACAGTCTGTGCGAGGTCCTCGTTCCCGCCGATAGCGGATTGGATCATCGCCACACCGGCAATTGTCAACAAGGCGACAGCCGCCAACAGCCATATATCGAAGTGGCGCCAGATACGGGTTGTGTTCATCGATTAAGACGTTGAATGCCTTCGTTTACGCGCCGGAGCGAGCGGAATATCTGCCACGAGTCTATGCTGGTCTCGCTCTTTCGTCAGAGTAATCTCTACGGCATCCGATTCGATCTCGATATGTCTGGAGATCACATTGATTAAATCATCTTTTAAGGTATCGAGTTTACCAGGGGAAATGCCGGCTCGATCGTGAATTAGAACCAACTGGAGCCGTTCTTTGGCGGATTTTGCGCTGCGAGAACGGCCAATCCCTGCTTTTTGAAAGAACTTCATGATTCGCCTCCCGCCCTCATCATCCGTGAAATCCGACCGAAGAACCCATCGCCTCCTCCAAGGTCCGCGAATGGAACTTCTTCCCCTTTCAATCGACGAGCTATGTTATGGAAAGCCCGCCCAGCTTTGTTGTTCGTTTCCATCGCAACAGGAATGCCTTGATTGGTCGCTACGATGACCGACTCGTCTTCGGGCACGATGCCGATTAGTTCAATCGCGAGAACATCAAGGACATCCTCCGTACCGAGCATGTCGCCCCGACGCACCATTTCCGGTTTAACCCGGTTCAGGATCAACTTGCCAGGCCCCTTCTCCTCTGCTTCGATTAGCCCAATGATGCGGTCTGCATCTCGGACCGCTGAGACTTCAGGGTTGGTGATGATGAGAACCTGATCAGCTGGAGCGATTGCATTTCGGAAACCGCGCTCGATTCCTGCGGGTGAGTCGATCAGCACCCAGTCATACTCCTGTCGCAGTTCATCTGTAAGGCGGACCATATCTTGTGGAGATACTGCAGTTTTATCCCGCGTTTGTGCGGCAGGGATCAAGAATAGGGTATTCAGACGCTTGTCCCGAATCATTGCCTGCCGGAGCTTGCAGCGACCCTCGACAACATCAACGAAGTCATAAACAATGCGATTTTCTAAGCCCATAATAACGTCGAGGTTTCGGAGCCCAATATCTGCATCAATGCAGACTACGCGCTCCCCGGTCGAGGCTAGGGCAACGCCGATATTCGCGGTCGCTGTTGTTTTACCAACCCCCCCTTTGCCGGAAGTTATTGTGACAATTGTGGCACTCATGCCCTTCTCCGTTTATCGATTAATCCTCTAGTTGCGACCAACCTGCCATGGTTCTGCGATCAGTTGGTCATCTCGAATTAAGGCTCGCTCAGGCTTAGGTTTTCCCCGCCGTGAAGGTGATACTGTGATATGCCCTGCGATGCGCAATTGGGTTGGAGTAAGGTCGAGGGCACATACCATCGCGCTTTCGTCCCCGGCAGCTCCCGCATGGACCACACCCCGTAATCGTCCCCAGACAATGACGTGCCCGCCGGCGATAATTTCAGCGCCAGGATTAACATCACCGATGACAACAACGTGCCCGGGGTGACGGACGCTATGGCCAGAACGCAATGTCCTTTGAAGTAGAACTGCCTCCTCGCCAGGAAGTTGGGTGTCGACCGGGACGTCATCATCTTCCGAGCGGCGTGTTTCAAGATCCCTCGATAAACCTAAGTCGGCTGCTGCAGACTGGGTCGTTTCGGACGTCGAGAGAATCGCCCAGAGCGTAACCTCGTGCTCGGCCAGGGCGGATCGTAAGCTGCCCAACTCCGCGGCGCCCAGAGCGCGATCCTCGATCTGGATCGCGAGTCGAGCTCCACGAAAGAAATCGTCCTGCGTGGCGACAGTTTCCAACAGCTGATCGGTAACATTCGACCATTCTCCAGCAGGCAAAGTGATTAATAGCCCATTCTGGATACCCTTAACCGTAAGTGATGGTTTCATCAATATCTCGAAGGGGGATTATAGCATGCGACAGTTTTCGGTGCTATCCAGCCTGCAGCACCCGCATGGAAAAGTCATTATGTAAAGCAAAGAGTCGCTCTTTCTCAATCCTTATTGATGGAGTAATCACTCAGTTATACCTTTGAGATCACTGAGATTGGGCGAGGTTCATCGTCTCGCCCGTGTATAGGGTTCATGATCTGTTTCTCATAATGTAGACATAATGTTGCTTCAAGGATAGTCCTTTCAGCGGCGAGTCAATGAACATCGGAGCGGCTCGATTTCAGGATTTACAAGTAAATACAGAATCATGTATTTGGTCTTTTACGAGACCACCGATAATGTAAAGGAAGCAATCGCACGAGAGAGGCAGATAAAAGAAAGGCTTCGTAAGAGGAAGATGGCATTGATCGAGTTAGTAAATCCCTATTGGGAAGACC
>DAOUTT010000005.1 GCA_030668545.1 Anaerolineales bacterium
AGACCGAGCGTCATCAGGATAATCGACAGCAGCGGTTGACCAGTCATCGGTCGCAGCGTCAAGCGTTCAATGGCCAAACCCAGTAAGGCCGAGAGGACCAGCGCTAGGGCGATTGAGACCCACAACGGCAGCCCTAACTCCACCGAAAACCACCAGGTGATCAGCGCGCCGATGAGCAGCAGCTGGCCTTGTGCAAAGTTAAAAATGTAGGATGACTTGAAGATGAGTACTAAACCGAGCGCCATCAGGGCAATCGGACCCCCGGCCAACAGGCCGGTCGTGGCAAACTGAGGCAATAATTGCCAATTCATAACGGGTTCTCCTCCTTATCGAGGGCTTCGACATGTACTGTCGTCTCGATGACACCTTCACGACCATCCTGATAGCGCACGGAAGCCTTGACGCTCACTTCGGTATTATCGCTATACATGGCATCAATAATATCCTTATTATGTTCTCGCAACGTCCGCCGGCGCAGTTTACGAGTGCGAGTTAGTTCGGCTTCATCGGGATCGAATTCTTTATGCATCAGCACAAACCTGCGCACTGCTGCCGCCTCGACCAGCGTACGATTTACGCGCTGTACATCCTGTCGGATAAGGCGATAAATTTCTGGCTTTTGAGATAAATCCACGAACGTCGTATAAGCAAGACCTTGTCTTTCAGCCCAGCGGCCCACGTTCTCAAAATCGATGTTGATTAAAGCCGTGACGAATGGGAGATCAGCCGCGCCAATCGTCATCGCGTCGCGAATATAGGGGCTAAATTTTAGCTGGCCTTCTATGAACTGTGGCGAGAAATGCTCCCCGCTTGCCAGCGGGATCATCTCCTTAAGGCGGTCTAGGTAGATCACGTGCTGGTCATCATCGATGTGCCCGGCATCCCCGGTTCGGAACCACCGTTTACCTTCCGAATCGATCTCGAGTGCTGCTTGAGTGGCCTCAGGGTCTTTGTAGTAACCTTGGAAAACCGAAGGACCGGCGATAAGAATCTCACCGTCATCAGCAATGCGGACATCCATCCCGGGTAGTGGCACACCGACAGTTTCAAAACGCACGTCATCACCGATGTGGAGCGTGTGGGTCTGGGCTTCCGTTGAACCGTAAAGCTGCTTAATATTGACCCCGATTGCACGGAAGAAACGGATCACATCAGGGCTCAGGGCTGCACCCGAGGAATAGGCCGAGCGGATGCGGGTCATGCCCAGTTTATCCCGCAGTGGATGAAATATCGTAATTTCACCGAAAGCGAACAATACGCGCCAGATCCAGGGAATCGTTTTATGTTGTTCATAGCGTAAATTAGCTACTTTATAGCCAACCGGCATGAAGAGCCGATAGAGCATACGGTTGATCCAGGTGGCTTCGGTCATCTTCATCTGCACCAGGGCAACCAGACTTTCCCACTGACGGGCGCTGAACAATTGGACGAAGGGTGTGATCTCGCGCAGGTTCTCCTGGACTGTCTCGGGAGCCTCTGGAAAGTTGACGATCATGCCTGTGCGCAGGTGAATCGTCAGGCCAAGCGCATTCTCAGTGATCCAGGCCGGGGGCAGGAATGAGAGGTATTCATCATCCTCGGTGCGCGGGTCGACCTCCAGGGTTAGATCACAACCGTCGATTAAATTTGCGTGGCTAATCATCGCCCCTTTCGGTTGGCCGGTCGTTCCCGAGGTGTAGCAGAAGATGGCTATGTCATCTGCCTTTCCAGCGTCGACCAATTCATCAAACAGTGTCGGTTGTTCCTTTTGGAGACGTCTGCCAAGTTCCTGGACGTCAGCGTAATCCAGCAGCCAATCGTCGTCGTAACTCCACAAGCCCTTTTCATCCCAATAAATGACACGCTTCACATTGGGAATTTGATCCTTGATCTCGACAAGTTTGTCACATTGTTCCTGATCTTTGGCGAACACCAGGGTGGCATCCGAATGGGTCACAAGATATTCGATTTCAATCGGTGAACTATCTGTGAAGATGCCAACAGCCACACCGCCCACAGATTGGATTGCCAATTGCGCCCAGAAGTATTGCGGATCGTTGTCGCCGATAATGCATGCCTATCGCTGCGTTGAAAATCCAGCTGTGTGAGACCCAGGGAGAGATCTCGAGTTTGCTCAAACGATTCTGCCCATGTGAAAGAACGCCAGATGCCGCGATCCTTCTGTCGCATGGCGGTGCGTGTCTGACCGAAGCGTTTGGCGGTGGCACGCAGGCTTATCGGGAGCGTACCGATCTCACCCACGTCAGTTGGCCTCTCCCAGGTAGGCATTGATCACGGCCGGATCTGCTCTGATCTCCTGCGGCGAGCCATCGGCGATCTTGGCACCGAAGTCGAGCACCACCGCCCGATCGGCGATATCCATGACAAGCCCCATATCATGTTCTATCAGTAAGATCGTCATATGCTCGCGCTCGTGGATATCGAGGATGAAACGCGCCATATCCTCCTTTTCTTCCTGATTCATGCCGGTCATGGGTTCATCCAGCAGCAGCAAGCGAGGCTCGAGTGCCAGGGCGCGGCCCAATTCAACACGCTTACGCAGACCGTAAGGTAGCGAACCCACAATTGCTTTTCGGATGTGCTCAATCTCGAGAAAATCGATGATCTCTTCGACCTGCACACGATGAGCAATATCTTCACGGTATGCTGAACCCCAATAGATCAAACACTGTAAAAAGTTAGCCCGCATATGGATATTGCGGGCTGCCATCAGGTTATCGAGCGTACTCAAGCCAGTATACAAGGCGATATTTTGGAATGTGCGCGCCACCCCCATCTGAGCAATGCGATGGGGTGGCAGACTCGTGAGGTCCTTACTCTCGAAGAGGATCTGCCCTTGATAGGGTCGATAGAAGCCATTTAGGCAATTCAGCATGGAAGTCTTACCGGCGCCGTTAGGTCCGATGATCGCCAGGATCTCACCTGGATGGACGTCGAAGCTGACACTCGTGAGCGCCTGCGTTCCACCGAAGCGCAAAGAGATATCCTCTACCTTTAGAAAAGTCGTTTCAGTTGTCATACAGACGGAAGAAATTCCATCGCTATAGAATCCTAGGAATCAGAATGAATGGAACCGAGTTACCGAATTTCTACGTTTCGTTGTTCGTTTAATGAACTCTGGGTATTCCCAGTGGTTGATTCTTTAGCGTAGTGAAACCGGTCGCAGGGGGTGCTTAACTATTCACCGCATCTTCTAATAATACAAATTCAATAAGAAATGTCAAATTCTTGTAGTAATTGTTATTTGAAATTGAAAAGTGGACTCATTGCAGTTATGAACCAGGCCCGTTTGTGGAATTTTCCAAGATGAGTTAATTGGCTTGAACCATGGTCTTCGGTCTGCTCAATCCCCAAAAATATTATCTCAAATGGGGATGACCATCGCCCTCTGATTTCTTAGTAGCGAGAAGCCTTAATATTAATGAAGATAGACGGTTCGCTGTGCAGGGATCGTTAGCGAGGTTTATCAAGAAACCGGTTTATTGGGTTAAGGAGAGGAGAAGTACTGAAGCGCCAAGCGGACACGTTCCTCGAGATCATCCTTGGCATCCTCGGGAATGGATTGGACTGCAGTTTGAGATTCGACAAGGCTATACCCCAGACCCGTCAGCACCCCGAGCACTTCAGTATCGACATCACTGGGGATGTGAACATCAACGGCCGGAGCGGACAGGATGTCTTTAAGATGGAAGATGATCTTTTCCCCCGTCTTTTTGCCTATGCCAGGTACCCTTGTCAAGATCTCGGGCTGATTATTCGCGACCGCGCTGCGAAGGACATCCGGAGAGAGATTCGACAACACAGATAAAGCCAATTTAGGGCCAATTCCCGAGACACCAAGCAGAACTTCAAAGAGCCCCCGCTCCTCAGCCGATTGAAAACCATACAGACTCAGTTCATCTTCGCGAACGCTGAGATAGGTGTGCAAGAAAAAGGGCTTACCAACTTCCGGTCCCGCTGCATGGACGCTCCCTGTAATGGCTATGCGCAGGCCGATTCCCCCCACTTCCAGAGTCAGTTCGCCCTCCCCAATATGTAAAACAATTCCCCGAATGGACCTGATCATTCCGCACCTTCTATTCGCCGCTCTAGATTGGAAACTTGACAATGGCAAATAGCAACCGCCAGGGCGTCTGCGGCGTCATCCGGTCGGGGGAGTTCATCCATCTCCAATAAATTCTGGACCATCCGTTGAACCTGACCTTTCTCTGCCGCCCCGTAGCCTGTAACCGCTAGTTTGATATCTTGTGGGGAATACTCTTTGATGTTTAGACCCAGTTCAGCCAAGGCCAGTATCGCAACGCCGCGCGCCTGTCCAACACTGAGCGCTGTTTTTACGTTCTTCTGGAAAAAAAGGCGTTCTACGGCGGCTTCTTCAGGTCGATGCTGAGACAGTAAGTCCTGTAACTCGCGATGGATTTTCAGCAATCGCTCGCTCATCGGTTGATTTGGCGATGTTTGGATTATGCCAAAGTCCACCAGAGCCAATATTCCCGATTCGGATTGCCGAATTAAGCCGTAGCCAGTTCTCGCAGTCCCCGGATCAATCCCGATGACAAGCATTTCTTATCTGTCGCCTACAGCGTCAGGCGGTCTCTAGTATCGAGACTGCTTCTTCGGTTACATCCAGGTTTGAGTAGACATTCTGCACGTCATCGAGATCTTCTATCGCCTCGATAACACGCATTACTTTCGCGGTTTGCTCTCCATCGATTCCTAACAAGGTGTTAGGCATCATTCTCAGAGAAGCTTCAGAGGGTTTAATCCCGGCCTCATCAAACTGGTCAATAATCTTCTTGAACACTTCCACGGGCGCGAAAATCTCAATCTCTTCCTCGCCGATGACCACGTCATCTGCGCCCGCTTCAACCGCCAATTCGAATATCTTTTCCTGATCGGCCTCCTCTATCGGGATGTAGAAATATGCAGCGCGGCGAAATTGCCAGGAGACGGCTCCCGCGTCGGCCAGGTTCCCACCGGATTTAGTGAGCTCGTGCCGAAGATCTGCAACCGTCCGATTTCGATTATCTGTCACAACTTCAATCATCAGGGCGACACCATGACCTGCATAACCTTCATACATGATCTGTTCGTAATTGACGCCATCCTTATCTTCGCCAGTACCACGCTTAATCGCCCGTTCGATATTTTCCTTGGGCATGTTGCCGTTCTTAGCGCGATCTATCGCTAACCTCAGCGTGAAGTTGGTTTCTGGATCTCCACCACCTTCGCGAGCTGCCATGGTGATCTCGCGTGCCAAACGTGTGAAAATCGCCCCTCGCCTGGCATCAGTCACGGCTTTCTTGCGCTTAATCGTTGACCATTTTGAGTGTCCAGACATCGATTCCTGCTCCCTCAATCGCTCAATGGCATAGATTTGTTAGCCGGTGAAGGCGACAAACCATTATACCATTTAGGACTTCCACTAATGAAGAACCCAGCCCATGCAAACGCCAACGATAGGCGAGGTTTCACACGCTAACAAGGAGCTTATCCAGTTTTCGCAAGGTGTCAACACTCTGCCCGCGGTAGTGATTATTAGCATAGACCAGCGTGAGTGGAGCGACGGAATCGAGTTCCCGAATTCGAGGAATCCATTCCTTTAACTCCTGCTCAGAATATGTGTAATCGTAGCGCTCCCAGGCATGATCGTGCTTCCACCATTTGCCAGCGTTACGACCATGGAAGCGAACATAGGCAACCTCACTCGTCGCCCGCACCACAGGCGGCATTAATCCTTTCAACCGGGGTTCATCGACGCAGCAGAACCCCAAATTCTGCTTCTCCAATCGCTCGAAGGTCTCATCCGATACCCAGGCGTGATCGCGGAATTCGACAACTACCGGCAGATCCTGGAAGCACTCACGCATTTGCTCCAGGTAAATCCGATTCTCTGTAGATGGGTGAAAAGAATGAGGAAACTGGGCCAGAACACAGGCTAATTTTCCAGCCTCGGCCATTGGCTGGAAGGCTTCGACGAACGCCTCGTATGCGGGATCTTCTCGCTCGTGGGTGATGCTGCGATGAGCTTTCACCGAAAATGCGAAACTGTCCGGCGTACGCTCCACCCAGCCCATGACGGTTTTCAATTCTGGGATACGGTAATAGCTTACGTTCAGTTCAACCGTATCGAATTGCTGTGCGTAGAACTCCAGCCAGGATCGCTTCGCCAAATCTTCTGGATATACGCATCCAATCCAATCGTCGTACGAAAAACCCGAAGTCCCTAAACGGATCATATTTTCAAAACTCCTGCCCCGTCAATCCGGCTCTGTTTGAGATCTAATAACGCTTGATTCGCCTCTCCAAGTTCATAGAGCTTCGTTGAAACTCGGATCGGAATCTCCTCTGCCAGGTGGAGGAATTCAACCCCATCTTGGTAGGTCGCATTTGCCACACTGCGCAAGGTTCGCTCACCGTAGATAAGGGCATACTCCATCTCCGGGATCGGGCTCATGTGGATGGCATTTATTGCCAGTGTTCCCCCTCGACGGATTTTCTCAAGCATCACCGGGACGAGATCACCGACTGGCGCAAAAATGATGGCGCGGTCCAAGAGCTTTGGAGCGCGATCCTCGGACCCCCCTACCCAGGTAGCTCCGAGCTCTTCTGCGAGCCGCCGGTGACTCTCACTACGCGTGAATACATAGACATCACAATCCCAATATCGAGCAACTTGTATGGCTAGGTGTGCGCTGGCTCCAAAGCCGACCAAGCCCAATCGTTCCCCCGGTTGAAGATCCGCCTTGTGAAGCGAGCGAAAACCGATAATTCCGGCGCATAGAAGTGGAGCTGCGTCCTCATCCTTGATCCCATCCGGGATTGGAAGCAGGTATTGCGCATCTGCGATCATTTGCTCCGCATACCCACCGTCGACGTGAAAGCCGGTAAAATGAGCTTGAGAACAGAGATTCTCCTCGCCTCGTCCACAGTACGCGCATTCTCCACACGCACGGAAAAGCCAAGGGACTCCTACTCTAGCGCCTACCAACTGGTCATTTAGACCCGATCCGACGGCGATCACCTTACCAACCACTTGATGCCCGGGGATCACGGGAAAGATTGGCGGGATAATCTCCCCCTCTACTGTATGCAAATCCGTGTGGCAGAGCCCGCAGACACTCACTTTAAGGAGCACTTCCCCCTCGCCTGGCTTGAGTTTACCTAAGTCAACCAACTCCAAAGGGTTCTCTTCAATGGTTGCGGCGCGGTTGAGCAGCATAGCACGCATCTTTACGTTCCTTCTTAGCTATTAATATATCTCTACCGATGCAATCTGACTCGCTGGTTTCCTGATAGAGAAGAGGGTTCGGGCATCGACGTTACTACTATACACTCTTTTCATTGTCATCAATGGTTTCCCTCTAGTTAGCCTAACAGTCTCATTACATGCTTATTCCACAAGGTGTAGCACTAATCTAGGTGGGGACTGCTACAGGACTGAATAAGATTGCACTATTCAGCGTAATAGAACTCCAAGCGAGGCCCGTTTCATTGGTTAGCCCACGATCGATACGCAAAAGGGGCTGCCTAAGTCATTCTCAGACAGCCCCATTGAGAGCATTCACCTTGGGGAGACCAAACAGACCAGATTTGTCAAACTGTATTGTTCGTTACTTCTTGCCTTTCTTTTTCTTGGGACCGCGGATGAACGCTTCCGTCTTTTTATGCGCTTCATCGTCGCTATATTGCACCGGGGGCGTCTTCATAAAGTACGAAGACGGTTCGAGGATTGGCCCAGAAAGACCTCGATCAAGCGCGATCTTGGCACAGCGGACTGCGTCGATCACAACGCCGGCCGAATTTGGCGAATCCCAAACCTCCAGCTTGAGCTCCAGATTCAGCGGGACATCGCCGAAGGTAGTGCCTTCCATGCGAACGTAGCACCATTTCCGATCTGTGAGCCAGGGCACGTAATCGCTTGGTCCTACGTGGATGTCCTCCGCAGGAAGTTCATAAGGCAGCTGACTCGTCACCGCACCCGTCTTCGAGATCTTCTTCGATTCGAGTCGATCGCGCTCGAGCATATTGTAAAAATCCATATTCCCGCCAAAATTCAGTTGATAGGTATGATCCAGAACAACGCCGCGGTCGACAAAAAGGGACGTCAGGACTCGATGCGTAATCGTGGCGCCGACTTGACTTTTTATATCATCACCGATGATTGGAAGGCCGCGTTCTTTAAAGCGACACGCCCAATAATCTGAGCTGGCGATAAACACAGGGATGCAATTAATGAAAGCGCAGCCGGCATCAAGGATCTGCTCGACATACCATTTCGTTGCCATCTCTGAGCCTACGGGCAGGTAGCTCACGACGACATCCGTTTTCGTTTCTTTCAATATCTTTAGGATATCGGCCGTCGGGCCGGGGGCTTTCTCCACAACCTTGGAGAGATATTTCCCGATGCCATCATGCGTCATTCCCCGTTGAACAGTCACGCCCGTTTTCGGTACATCCGAGAACTTTACGGTGTTATTCGGGTGGGCGAAGATCGCCTCACTCAAGTCCTTGTCGACTTTGCCGACGATAACATCAAACGCCGCCGTGAACTCGATATCTCGAATGTGGTAACCACCAATGTCTACATGCATCAATCCCGGAATGTTGTCGTTCAACTTAGCGTCTTTGTAGTACTCGACACCCTGAACCAGGGATGAAGCACAGTTACCAACACCGATGATCGCTACTTTGACTTTCTTGCTCGATGGCATTTCATACGCCTCCAATGAAATTCATTACCACTATGCCGATCTGTAAATGGGAGAAAGGACTTGTTGTGTTTCTCCCACTCCACCTGCTATGCTACAATCGTACCTTGCTCAAGGATATTCTATGTCTGAGCGTGTGGGTCAGATGAGTAAATCACAACGTCTTGAACGTTTGCTTGAGATCAGCCGCACTATGTCGGCGACCCTCGATCTCATTCAATTATTAGATATGATAATCGATGTTGCCTGCGAACTCACACAGAGCGAGGTCGCATCCATACTCCTTTACGATTCTGGCGCCGGAGTATTACGTTTTGAAGCCTCTCCCGGCATGCACCGCGATGATTTACGTGAAATTAGTATACCGCTAGATTCGAGCGTTGCTGGCTGGATCTTCACCAACTCGAAACCCATGGTTATCCAGGACGCACACAGCGATCCTCGAGTTTACCGCCGCGTAGATGAGATACTCAATTATAAGACCCAATCCATTCTCGGTGTACCGCTCTCCGTGAAAACCGAAACGATCGGTGTGTTGGAGGCGGTAAACAAATTAGATAATGCGGATTATACCGAAGACGACCTGGAGGTGTTAGAGACGCTTGCAGCTCAAGCTGCAATAGCAATTGAGAATGTGCGCTTACTCGAAAGCATCCAGGAAACGAACGAAGAATTGAAGCGACTCGACCGTATGAAGTCTGATTTCATCGCCATCGCCTCTCATGAACTCCGCACCCCACTGGGTTTGATCCTCGGACACGCTACATTCTTACAGGAGTTCATCCCCCCTGACCACCAGGAGCAGATGGAGGTCATCATCCGCAGCGCGATGCGACTCAAGGCAATCATCGAAGATATGTCTGCCATCGCCCACAATGAGCAGGGGCAATCTCGCGTTCGCAGAAACCCGTTTTCGGTCAGCAAGCTGGTTGAGGAAACGTTTAATCAATTCCGCGATTCTGCTAAAGAGAAACAGATCGAAATTGGTTTCGACATCCCCGAAGATGAAGCGTTAATCATGGACGGCGACCAGGAGAAAATCGAGGTCGCGCTTTCGAACCTGGTGGATAATGCACTCAACTACACCGATGCCGGTGGGCAGATCGGGATAAAAGCAGAGGGCGACGACGAGATGATTAAAGTCTTTGTTGTCGATACCGGGATCGGCATTCCCGAGGATGAGGTCGAACGTGTTTTTGATCGCTTCTATCAGGTCGAATCTCATCTAACCCGGAAACACGGCGGTATGGGATTGGGGCTATCGATCGCCAAGGCGATGGTCGAGATTCACAACGGTCAGATATGGTGCGAAAGCAAGGAAGGAACCGGGAGCCTGTTCTGCTTTATGGTTCCAGCCAATAAGGAAAAAGCCCAAAAAGCCGCGAATGTTTTTCGCAGCGGTTAGGCACGCCCCCCGGATCAAACATCAAGCTCTCAGCTCAAACCAACCATGCAAATCCGAATATGTGGAAATATCTTTATCTCGGACTCTTTTCACATTGAAGCGCAATCCGGAGCAGATTGGGCAGAGCCCGGCTTTGGAACTCGGGCGTATAGGGATTGCATACCTAACCATTCGGAAGGGGGTTCGGGGGACGATGAAATAGTCCCCTGCAACCCCCTTGGGGGCGAACGGGGGGAAAGAACAATTGCAGCAACTCCAGGCACCAACATCATCCCCGGCGCTGTGAACAATTCGGATATTCTTCTCCCCTATTGTCCCTCGCGAAGCATCCTTGCAGCGAAGCGGAAAGGACAAGACAGGGGGATGTGGGCGCACTACAACCTCTTTGTAGAGACGCCCTGGTCTCTACGGGTTATAAACGCAGATTGACAGCAGGCCGACTCGGGTGTCGGCCTCTACGATTTAATGTAGCGGGGCTAGGTAGCGCAAACCCGTTTTGTTACCCACTTCACCATTCTTACAGTTTCTTATCTAAGGGTTGCTGTAAGGTCGCTGTAAGGCGATGAGGTGTAATATTTTATATAGAAAACCGTTATCAATAATAGGCATCCAATCAGATCAAATAAATCACATGTTTTAAAAAGAGGCAGGAGGCTTGAATGGCACCACAATCACTCACAACAATCGAAGAGGCAATGGAGTTCGCCTCCGAAGCCATCTCACGCGGAGAAATCCAAGTCGGAAAAGAAGCCCTAAGCTGGGTCCTTCAGCAATCACCTTCCCATCCAACCGCCTGGATGTGGATGGCGTGCTGCGTGACGGATGAATCTCAGAAGCAGGATTGCTACCGCCAGATACCAAGTTAACAATATATTTCCTTTTCACGAATTGTCGAACCATCACATCATTTATCCATCATTCTTCTTGAAGCTAACACCCCAGGGTTTCCTGGGGTGGATTTCTTTATTCACAAAAACCCGAAGAACCTCCCGAAAACGGTGCGAAGCACTCTTCGCGTTGACCCATTGGTGTAGTTAACGATATACTCATGGTTCATCGGGGCGTAGCGCAGCCCGGTAGCGCGCACGGTTCGGGTCCGTGAGGTCGCCGGTTCAAATCCGGCCGCCCCGACTGTAGATCTCAAGGATAGCCATTTTAGCTAGCCGTGAGGTCCGCGGTAAGGTGGTTTTCCAATCCTCGAATGAACCGTAGACCACGCCATCATCGCCGTGATGATGATCACAGTTCCTGCTGCGATGATCGAGAGCTTCAACAACGGTGAACACATTTTCTGTTCAGTCATCGTTTTTATCCCCATTTCCTTTTAATTCCTTGATAAGCGAACTGTCTATTTTAATGTTCTGATCATAGGTTGGATTCGGCATCCCGATCCCGGCTTTTTCCAGTTCGAGTTCGAGTGCCGTGTTGACCTTGTCACGCACGGTGTGTCTTTTACCGTAGTTCTCAATCCACCAACGGACGCGGACAGTGCGGCTTGCATCGCCAAACTCTCGAAAAAAGACTTGGACCGGCTTGTCGGGCAGCGGACCCTCGACCCCACGCACCGTATCCTCGATGACTTTCCGAGCTTGCCCCATATCGGAGCCGTACGCCACACCGAGGTCAGTCTGCACCCGATAGCTGGGATCTGGATAGGAGTAATTGACCACCTGGCTCTGACCAAGCTGAGAATTGGGGATTACCACATCGCGGCTATCGCCTGTTCGGATTAATGTCGTGCGTGTACCGATATTGATAATATCGCCGGTCGTATCCAGTTCTTTGATCCAAATCCTGTCGCCAACTCGGAAGGGTTGGTCCAATAAAATAATGAAACCATTCATGATGTCCGCAATGTTGTCCTGGGCGCCGAGGGCGATGATCAGGCCGATCACAAGCAGAGATGCGGCGAGGGCATTAACGCTAAAACCGAAGTGGGATAAGCCAATGCTCCCAAAGAAGACTAACACGATGATCTCGCTCAGACGATGCACCGTTTGAATAATTGGATTGAGGCGCTTACGATCCTCCTGAGAGCTCAGGTCGGTCTGGTACTTCGTAAAGAAGAAACTAAGCGATCTCAGGGCGATGATAAGCAGAGCGATCAATCCAACGATAAAGATGATGTCATCCAGTAGGGTCCTCAATCCCACACTCAGAAAATCCAACCGAAAGATGGCGAACCGTCCAACTACCAGCATCACAAGAACTCGCAGTTCCCGTTTGATATCGTCCACAAGAAAATCATCCGTATCGGAGTCGTCCGTTTCTTTCGAGCGTTTGTGGAGCAGCCATTTCAAACCCGAAGTCAGCAGGCGGATGCCGATCGTGTATCCGACCAGAAGAATACACGCAGAGATCGCCAGGTTGATCCAGTCCTCCGCGGTGAGGCCCAAAAAAGATTTACCGGCCAGACCCGTTTCGGTCGCGAAATTTCCGATCCTCTCATCGATTTGACCCGGAACGGAGGTAGGCAACGGTGTTCTGGAGGCGACTGCTGCTCCGAGATTATCAGCGCCCTGAGCAGCTTCGCCTGTGGGAGAGGTACAATCAGAAGATACCTCGGGAGTCCCAGAGACCGGTGTTCCAACAGCACCAACTGCCGTTGGCGCTGCACTACAGGCCGAAACGATCGAAGCCAATAAGATGAACGCGAGCAGGATCGCCTGCTTTTTATTGAAGTTTATGTCCAATGTCGTTTGAATAACCATAAAACTGTCATCCCTCCAGTCTTCTTTTACGATATTGGCGCCAGGCATCCAGGAAAAGGAACACCACGCCAAGCAGGGCCTAGATTGTGGCTCCCAAATATATCAACGGATTGTCGCCTGTCTGAGTGAACAGAAGTATTCCACCCAGCATAATCTCGAAGATTCCCATCATGATGTTGAGCTCTGTTCGACCGCTCATGGCTCCTTTACTGATTCGGATCCCCGCCATGATGTGCAGTATCCCCGTCAGCAGGATGACCACTCCAAGCAGATCCGTGACCAGAAATTCGCTCAGATAGTTGCGGGTGAGACTGCGGGTGATAACCATAATCCCAGCCAGGACCCCAGCGAACCCTGCTACCTGAAGCAGACGGCTTCCAGTTTGGCGAGCGTTCCCGTCGAAGAAGCACACACCACCCATCAGCTAAAACATGCCCATGAATTTGTAAAGCGTAGTATGGGATTTATCTGGGGATAGAATCATGGCCAGGCCGAGCATGATCACAAAAACTGCGCGAATGAGCGTGGTCCAGAAACCCAGCCCTAAACTCCCAGCTTGACCGCCGCTCGTATCGTTTTTCATACGCTTATTCCTCCCGTCATTCATCCCTAGAGGTTTCTACTTATTATCCCGAGACCCTCGTTGCACGGTCTCCCATTTGCTTCCTACCTGCCCGGGTGGGCATTTCGGGTACATCCATCATTTCCGCCTCCGCCTCACCTTTCTTATCGAGCTGCGCGATTCGCGCACCATACAGCTCAGAAAGCGGCCATGCGGTGGCCCCTTGCAGGATTAAGCTCAGCGCCACAGTGATGATGGCCACATCATAGATCGTGTTTGTCCCTGTGATGTCTCCATGCCCGATCACCGTTATGGCATACAGGATCGTCGCGATCCCGCGCGGTCCGAACCAACCCATGTAGAGCACTGAAATGGCACGTAATTTGGTTCCGATCATACTGATCGCCACCGGCAGCATCCGCACCACCGTGAGACTGAGCAAGGCGAACATCACAACGGTCAAGTTGATGTTTTCAAACGCCTTGGGCAGCATCACCATCCCGAAGATCACGTAGGTCGCCAGCATAAGGAGGGAATTCTCCACCGCGGCAAACTCTTGCAGGGATTCCTCCTCCGGTTTACCAACCACGTTGCCCGAGGTGATGCCGAACACGAACGATGCGATGAGCCCGTTTCCCCCAATAAATTCTGCGGCGACAAAGGTCAGGATGATCAATGCCAGCCAGCAGAGTTTCAGGAAGCGATCTGACATCCAACCGCTCCGCTTTCCCCAGTGGATATAATTCGCGCCGAGATAACCGGTCAGGAGTCCAACCAGGATGCCAAAAACGATTTCACCGATCGCAAACTCCAGCACCCTCCCGTGGCCAATTTCGATCCGTGCAGAAGCTGCTATGGATATTGTCACCATCAGGAACGGCAACGTGATGCCATCGTTCAGACTGCCCTCGACATCGAGCGCCTGGCGGATTCGCACCGGGACAGAAGGATTTTCTACCGCCCTTTCCGCCGGGCTTGTATCGGTAGGCGCCAGGCACACAGCCAGTACAGCAGCTTCCCAGACCATCAGGTCGCCAAACATGGCGTTCGCCAGGATGGTTCCTAAGACCATCGTAAGCGGCAGACCGATGAACAGCAGACGCATGGGCAGGTCGTGAAAACGGTACAAACTCTTCACACTGATACGCGAGGAATCCGTCGCCAGGAGCATCACCAGGGTGATCTTGGCGATGATCTCCACCAATCGATCGTTGTAGGAGAGCGAAATAAAGTCCGGAAACACCAATCCTGCCAGGAGCCCGAGCACCATGCACAGCATCGGCACTGTCAGGATCGTCGTCTGAATGCGCCGCGAGATTCCCGCGATAAGCAAAATTACCAGGATAATGACCAGCAGGTCAATTGATCCCATTGCCGTCCCCGATCATGTGTGTTCTCTCGCTTCCAGAGCTACGGCATGGGCGGCGGTTCGATGACCGGAACGCCCTCCGCATTCTCCACCGAGACCCAATCAGCAGAAACCCAGCCCCTGCCATCCGGTGCGTATTCAATCGAGATACTCACCACCCACCAACCGCCATCGGGGCTCACGCCGATCACTTCGGCCTGCGTCCCCGGAGCTGCAACACCGTAGCTGGGATAGTTTGTCCCGGGCCCGCTGCGCACATTAACCGGCTCCAGCGCGGTCGCGCTCGGCGAACCGGGCAGTGGTGTGGGCACAATCACCTCCGGTGGCGCGGGTGTGCTGGGCGTTCCGCTATTTCCAATCATCACGAAAGCGATCGCAGCAACGAGAAGGACGATCAGAGCTACGAGCCCGATAATCAGGACGGGTGATGTGCCAGACTTCTGCGGTGGGCTTGAACCACCATCGGGTGGCGCCGTTGTCTGCGGGGGTTGTGGATCTTGATCGGATCCCTGGGCTGGAACTTGATCTGTCATGAATACTTCTCCTTAACTTATGATTAATTACGAAGAACATCTTCGTTGCCCGCTCTTCCCCTCACGGTTTTTTCAGCTATCTAATAGCTCCTGAATCATGTGTTTCTAAACAACTTTATTCATCGGGGTAAGGATGGTCCCTTGGATCATCCTTACCCCAATTATTCTATTGTGCTCCAGGCCTGAGCTTACTGACCGTAGCTGCAGGTGGTGATAGAGATCTGAATCGTCTCTTGTAGAGTCGCCAACGCATCCTGCTGTATCTGTGCTAGAGCACCAGCAACGCTGGTGTCACCAGAGATATTGCTGACATCTTTTTGCAGGTCCGAATACGCGCTCTGCAAGCTGTCGATCTGCACGCTCTGCAGGGTTTGGGCGCTACTCTGCAAGTCATTCCAGGCGTTGTCAATATCCTTTTGTGCATTCTGGACATCGTCAACAGATGAGCTCGGACTGATTGAGCGATACTCTCCGACCAGCTTGCCAAACGTGCCCAGATCATCACAAAAATCGGACTTGGCGGTGTCTAGTGATGGTTGGCATCCTGTCAGCAGCAGTGCCAAAACCAGCACTCCGAAAAGAATTATTCGTTTATACATGATCTTCTCCCTTAAGAATTTAGACTTCATATGCGTTCAGGTTTTTTTACATGTTCGGTTTTTTTATAGTCAACTACCTCCTTTTCGGTACCGGCTCTTGAGTTAATCCATTCGTTCTGTCCGAATTCTTCGCTTTCTCGGGACCACCCGCTGCCGTGCGAGTACGAGCTCAGGGGTGGATATCAAGAAATTATCGAGCCGTCCAGATGCCGGGGATACACCGGGCGCCCAGGAGGACAGTTTCGATTCAACGCTCTCGATCCAAGACGTCATCCTGCACTTCGGGGACTCCTGGGCAATCACGAGAGAGCCCAGGAGTCTCCATCTTGTTGGTGCTTGAAACTCTTTAGTATTGTTCGTTAGGGAATCTGGTCTCCATAAGGGAATCGATCGCGCTTATAATACCCACCGAAGTAGGATGCCATGTCGGCGAATATGCCCAGCCCGAGGAGCATCCAATCAAATCCCACGATGCCGCCCGGATAGATCGAGATGTACATCAGCGTGGTCCATGGTAGGAAAAGCCAGCCCAGAAAGCCCCAGAAGAATGAGTCAAATGCCCCATTCACATAGACCGGTGTGTACAGATACCACACCATTGTGGCAAGGCGTGGTCCAACAAAGAGTAATGCGGTAAAGAAGCAGCACATGATTTCCTCCTCAAAGGTAGTAAAGTTTTTTTGTGTTTCTTATCTTGATAGATCGCCGCGATCGCCGTTTGTACTGCGTGCTCACCTACGTGCCCGGCGACGTTTGCGACGGAGTGCTCCCGGGAATTTATCTCCGGGTAATAAAATTAGACTTAGATTTAGATTAAGATTTAGACATTGAAACACTCCTTATGGATATCTTGTTTGTATGGATCGAGAGGTTGAAGAAGAGATCCGAACGTTGTCCCAACTGATTATTAATTGCTGGGCCATCGGCTTCTTTACTGCTCCAGCCTCAACATCCAGTCGACTGATTCTATGAATCTTATGCTTCCTCCACGACCCAGGTGCCTGCAATTAAGGCTGCAGCAGCTTCCAGGTTGGCTTCATCAATGAGTTCAGCAGCCAGCAGAGCTGCGGCCGCATCCGTGTAGGCCGCGGCAATGACTGCCTCGGCCGCGATGACGGTATCCTCATCGTCCAGTCCCTGCTGCACGGCCTCGGCGATGATGTCGCCATCCAGTGCAACGCCTGCCTCATCGCCCACCGCAGCATCCTCGGCTTGCCAGACCTCGGCCACGGCGACCATATCTTCCTGCTCGGCGTAGTCTGCGGTCGCAGCACCCTCCGCATCCTCGGCCTCAGCCACGACCAGGGCATCCGTCAGCACCACAATGGCCGCATCGACATCCGCATCGGATAGATACCCCTCTGATACCAATACATCCGTTACTTCTACATACGTTGCCATCTTGCCCTTCTCCTTCCTATTGATTATGTTCGACCTCTTGCGCATCAAAATATCTATTTGTTGATAGAACTGAACATCTCCAAATAGAAAGGTTTTGCGGGGAGGTGTTGGGCACCAACAGCCGTGGCACCCAACGCTTCCCATGTGGTCATTTTTCAATTTGTTTCAACTTAGCTATCGCTCCCTGAAGTGTCAGTCATCCACTTCGGCGGCAACATACTGCGCAATCTGACCCGAAAGATCATCCCCTATAGTCAGCGTGACCACATTGGCGTTGTAGCCGGACATGCCATTGATCACATCTTCGCTGTAGATGTCCTCCAGGATCAGCAGAAACGCGGAGCTGTCGGGTGACATCGCGTCACCGAACTCCTTCAGATCGCCTTTGGAGATCGGTCGGCCAAGGTACTTGCCGGCCACGCCGCCAACGACCGCACCACCCACTACCCAGGCGAGCACGCCGACGGGTCCACCGATGAGCGCAAGAAGCCCACCAGCCGAACCGCCAACGACGGCACCAACGCCGCCCTTACCCGGTTCATGGATGTGCACTTTGCCCTTGGCGTCCTGTTCAACAACTGCCTGGGCTACGATCTCAAAGTCCTCAAGAACGCCCGAGGATTTGATGTCGTTGACCTTCTCCCCTGCTGTTTTCTGACCATCAAATGCGAAAGCCAGAATGTCGTACACGCCTGAACTATCTCCATTACTCATGTTTCTTCTCCTTTAGATATATTGAATCGTTTTACAGGATGATCATGCTTCACCCCGAGTCAGGCTCGGAGTTCTGGAATACGATATCATCCTCCTCTTTCCTGCACTTCTAAGGTTGCTACAAAATGGGTCCAAACACATCCACCATTCAGTTCATTATTGAATAGACCGAAGGGGCCATCATTTGCAAGCGTATTTTTTCCTGGAGGCGGGCGCCAGAATGAAAGCATCCCTAGGTGCATTCAGGATGCTCTCGGTGGTGCTTCAGGACCGGCAGCCAGCGGCCGGGCAATAATTGGGCATTATCTGGTGCTCTGCGTTAAGGGCTGCAGCCTGGGCTCGATTATGTGCCCATGGATTGGAAATGTCAGCACCTACATGATGCATAACCGCAGCAAGGCTTATGGATCATTGTGATGCGGTTTCTCCACAACTTAATCCCTCGAGGATCAGAGCCAGTCCTTGCCATTCGCGCTAACCACTTAGGTCGTGGCCTGGTTGTTGGTGGCCGGTTCGACCGATTTGACTTTGGCGTGATTGATGAGAAGTACAATCAGACCAATGAAGAAGAGCAGCAGCGACTGGATAGCAAACCCCCGGACAAAGACCGATACGACCTGACCCACAACAATCTGCATGACCGGGTTGACGATGTTGTTTTGCGCCGCCGCTTGCACCACGGGGGCAAATAGAAGAAACGTCAGGCCGGCGGTGACCATGATGCCCACCCCGGTATATTTGAGCGCAGCATGCTGGTTTTGGGCCCGCAGGTCAGCTACAACAAAAAGCGCAATGGCACCCAAACCCGCCAACAGCGCCAGCCAGGGCGACAAATTAGAAAGCTGTCGCAGTTGGGGAAAGCTGCCCTTCTCATAGATTTCCAGTCTGTCGTTTATTTCAGAAGACTCCAGGACGGTCTGCGCCTTGGCGCCTGCTTCTTCATCAAGGGCCGAGATAACACCCACCACCGTAGCGCCCACATTTGAGGCCACATCGGCCAGATCGATGCCGACAACATCCTGGGCACTGGTGGTCATCGTCGCATTGGCCACGGCCGCTGTTTTCTCGAGAACGGGGGTAAACGCGGGGCGCTGCAGCATCCAGGCGACGGCCTCTACGGCCGCCGCACGCACGAGCGGGGGCAGATCGGGATGCTCAGCCATAAGCTGGTCCACAATCGGGCCGGCCATGGCCTCGGTGGCTTCGGGAGATTGCAGCCCTTCGGCTACACTTGCGCCAAAACGGTCAGGACTGAAAACGTCTAGCGAGGCCCACAAGGCCACGTTGGCTACCGCCAGCAAGACGCAGCCAATGATTACCAGGATGACAACTGTACTTTTTGACATATCATTTTTCTCCTATCCAATTGAAAAAATATATTTCTGCCATTATTTGATCTCCCCGTAACCTCAAGTGACTACCTCCTGAGCCACTTCGCCAGCTTGTCACAGTCTGCCGAGATCAATCGCTTCAGTATTCATTCGGACCTCTTGCCAAGCGCAGACACTGCGCCACGTCCGTGCTCACTTCCTATTGTTTGCAATAGCGATATGAGCTGTTCCGCCCGTAAATGGCGCTCCTAGTCCAGGATCTGGCTCAGATCACGCAACAATGCCAAGAGCTTGTTTGGGGGCACATCCTTAGTGGCAAATGCATCGGCACCGGCATCCATGGCCGCGCTCTCCTCTTCCGGTCGCACTGAGAAGACAACGATCTTCGGTCGCCTTTCAAGCGCCCGAAGATCAACGAGCAAGTCCCTAATGGACCTGCCAGGCAGGCTCCAATCCAACAGTATCAACTCGGGGGCAACAGCCGCTACTTGATTAACCAATCCCTCGGCTTGATCAGCTATGCCGATCACATGCAAGTCTGCTTCTTGAATCAGAAGCATTTGCAAAGCCAATCTCAGTTCCTGGTCCGCCTCGGCGATGAATATACGCATATTTCCATCCTCAATGATCCGGCAAGCAATGGGACCAAGAGATGTGAAGATAAATTGTAGTGGCCGCATTTCGCAAGGAAATCAACCACTTCTAAGCTTGCCATAAAATAGACTCAAATACATCCACCATTCAGTTAATAAATGGATAAACTGAATGGGCTATTATTTGTGGGTATATTTTTCCTGGCAGGTTCGCAATTTTCGTTCCCGCGCAGGAGCGTGGGAACGAGTGCATCCGGGCAGCAACTTACCAGGTATTCTGCGGTATACGAATAAAACCATCCCAAATGCCTGGTGCATTCGGGATGCTCTCGTTCGTGCTTTAGGGCCGGCATCCAGCGGCCGGGCTTTAAGGGAATAACACCGAATACCCCACAGCTGACTACGAGAATGAATGGCAGGGTAGAGGGTATGGGGGTGGCGCCACCTTGAAGTCTTATTCCTTGGAGCTTACTCTGCTGCTGCGGGCTTCATCACCTGGGCGTTATCTGGTGCTCTACGGCAAGGGCAGCAGCTTGAGCCCGGTTAGCCGCCCCTAACTTGGAGATGCAGGCGCTGACATGATGCTTAGCCGTAGCAGGGCTTATGGACAATTGGAAAGCGATTTCAGCATTACTAAATCCATCGACAACCAATGCGAGAACTTCTAGTTCACGCGCACTCAGATCATCCCCCAATCTTTGGGGGTGTGTCCTGGCCCGCATCATTACTTCGGTCACTTCCGGACTCAGTGTGGACTGCCCGGCATAAGTCGATCGAATGGCATTGGCCACCGTATCCATTGGAACGTTTTTAAGCAAATAGCCAATGGCGCCTGCATCAAATGCTTTTTGCACCAAATTGTCCTCAGGAAAGCTGGTCAAGACGACAATCTTCACTCCTGGGTATTTATCCAGGACTGCACGAGTGGTCTCCACACCATCCATGCCGGACATGAGCAGGTCCATCAAGATCACATCGGGCAGGGATTCCTGGCACCGGTCCAGGGCTTCACTCCCACCTCCTGCTTCGCCGGCCAGAACCATATCGTCATTGGCGAGCAACATAGCACATAATCCGTCGCGCACGATGGGATGATCATCGACGATCAATACCCTGATGGGCTTTGATGTACTCATATGCATCACCTCTTACGAATTAGGTCAAGCTTGATCCGACCAAGTAATGGAAACAATCGTCCCCCCACCCGGCTCACTATCGATTTTGAATATAGCCCCGATGCTCTGGGATCTATCGTTCATAATGTCGAGTCCTAAATGCTCAGGGTGAATTGATTCAGGATCAAAACCGCATCCATTGTCGGATACTTGCAACTCAACGCCATCTCGATTGAAGCAGAGCCTGATGTCGACCTGGCTAGCTTTGGAATGTTTGGTGATATTGTTCAGACATTCTTGAGCGACCCGATAGAAGGAAATGGTTACGTCTTCTGGCAGCGGACGATGACCATCTACCATTAAAGTAATCTGCGCCCTAGTGTTTGCGCGTGCGGCATCTGCCAGCGTATTCAGCAACTGTTCCAGATGTTGTTCTTCCAGCGCCTCTGGGCGTAGTTCTAGAAGCAGGGTGCGCATCTCAGCCAGGGCTCCCCGCAGCAGGGTTGGTAGCCGTTCCAAATATTGCCGCCCGAGGGCCTCATCTTTTTCCCATATGCGTGGCGTTGCTTCGGCTATCGCACTGGCCGAAAAGAGGGTTTGTGTGACGGCGTCGTGCAGATTGCGCGCCAGGCGGTCCCGTTCCTCCCTTGCAGCTGTTTCCTTTATCTTGGCTTCAAGCAGTTTACGATCATCGATAACATCGACAACAACCAGTATCTTATCTATCTCTTCATTTTCTTCATTGATTAATGGTATTGCATGGTACAACTGGTATTGATCATTGAAGAATAATTCAAACGTAACTTCTTCTCCCATGAAGGTTCGCTCGAAATTTTCCTGTACCAATGCAGCCTGATCCCCAAATATATCCCCCAGCATTTTTCCTTTTAAACTTGAGGGGTCTAAGTTTTGTATTTTTAATTCTCTCCCTGATGAAAATTCAACAGCAAAATCCTGTTCACCCTTGCTGATAATCGCAAGATAAGCGGGGTAGTTTTCCGCCAATATGCGCAGTA
>DAOUTT010000108.1 GCA_030668545.1 Anaerolineales bacterium
CGAAAAAAAATTCTAAACCTTCTGCTGTTCTGTCAGCATCGCGGGCAAGCTCATTGATCAAACGATTGGTCTGATTCTGCTCAAGGCAGAACGAAACATACTTAACAATATCGCTTGGTATATGTTTCTTCGATTCTAGAAATTCAGAATATTGGTCAGGATCCATTACTAGACTTACCCCACTATTAAAACGAAACCCGCATAACGTCCGGGATAAGCTGCCTTGTGACGAGCAATGCGAAGCCGCGCGAGGAACAAGGTCAGCTTCATCCCGTTGTTATGTTCTTGTAATTACCAATAAACAGGATCATCGAATTCTTTAACGCATGTAGGACGTTCATTGATAGTCGGAATTGGCTCTTCCGTTAAGGACTGGCCCAGCCAACCTTCTGGCATTGAAAGCTTCAGCGGAGCCTGGATGACATTCTCTGACAGAGCTTGAAATCCTACCTTGGAGTAGAAAGATGGGTCACCATATGTGATAGCGACAGCCACAGAACGATTTTTCAGTTCATTAAGGCCATAATTAATAAGTGCCTGCCCGACGCCTTTACCCTGATGCTTTGTGCTAACTGCAACAGGAGCAAGCATGTAAACCTGGATGTCCTGATTAAATCGAAGACTCGTAAAGAAAATCGCTCCAATGATTGATCCTTCTTCATATGTTCCGAAACATATTATTTCTTCATTGTCGGTTCCTGAAGATAGTTTTGAGGCAAGAATTCCAATCAGCCTCCCTTCTTTCTCTCCCTCAGATGAGGTGAAAACAGACGTAAAAAGACTGGTTACTTCTTCTTGGTTGTTTTTGTCGAGGATTTTGTGAATCATTCTTTATCTTTCAATTCGATTACGCTCAGGGGTTTTGGAACATAACATATGAGTATGTACAAATCTCCCCTCGGTATCCCCCAAAATGGAAGTACTATGCGGCTTAAGTTCTGCAAAAATCCCCAGCGCTGCTAATAGGCAACATTATTGCGGTCTTTATCACCCCACAGGGTTGATATGGGCAATTCCCCCGGAATCCCATCAACGTAGAGCTTAGCTCGAATTAACAACGAGTTCAAGCAACGTGCACGAATCAGGTTCGATCCACGCCGCTAATAAGGCCTCCTCGCGAGATCTCACAACGTAGCTTTTTGCGTTTTGGGCGCTAATCGTCAGCATCACAAGTTCACACTCGATGGTATATTCCAAAGGATCAAAATCGATGATACCAAACGCTCGCTTTGGGTATAGAATGAGCGCTGGATAACCAACCTCCCTCAGGCCCACCGCTGGGGCTCGATGGATAAAAAGATGATTTCAACGGAGGCAAAACGTGATTGATATTCGCATGATCCGCGAGAATACCAAGGATGTGAAAGATGCCATCCGCAGCTTGCAGACGGAGGCGCCGATCGATGAGATCGTCGCCTTGGATGAGAAGCGCCGCCAGAATCTGCAGGAGCTCGAAGATCTGCGCCACGAGCGTAACGTCACGTCCAAGGAGATCGGGCGGATGAAAGACGCCGCCCCGCGTGAAGAACTCATCGAAAAGATGGGCGCTGTGAACGATCGTGTTAAGACGCTCGAGTCGGAACTTCGGGAGGTAGATGCGGATCTCGAACGGGCGATGTACCTGGTGCCGAATTTGCCGCATGAGAGCGTCCCCGTTGGGGTAGACGAGAGTGAAAATATCGTCCTAAGGCAGGAGGGCGAGCCGAAAACGGCGGAACAGTTCGGGTTTGAACCGCTGCCGCATTGGGACCTGGGACCGAACTTAGGGATCATCGATTTCGAGCGCGGTGCAAAGCTCTCCGGCAGCCGCTTTTATGTGCTCTTTGGTCTTGGGGCACGTCTCGAACGCGCGTTAATCCATTGGATGTTGGATTTCCACACAGAGAAGCATGACTATATCGAGGTATACACGCCGGCCATCGTGCGCGAAGCGTGTATGTGGGGCGCGGGCCAACTCCCCAAATTCAAAGAGAACATCTACCACGACGTGGAAGATGATCTTTGGTTGGTAGGGACCGCCGAGATTCCCCTGACCAATCTGCACCGAGACGAGATTCTCGAAGCCGAGCAGCTGCCGAGGAAATATGTAGCCCACTCCCCCTGCTTCCGCAGAGAGAAGTTCTCCGCCGGTCGTGATGTGCGCGGGATTAAGCGCGTCCATCAGTTTAACAAAGTAGAAATGTATCATTTCGCCACACCTGAAACTTCCTACGATGAACTTGAGGCGTTGGTCAAGAATGCAGAGGATATCTGTCGGGCACTGGAGATCCCCCACCGGGTGATCGAGATGGTGACAGGTGACCTTGGTTTTACGGCAGCTAAAAAATTTGATGTGGAGATGTGGGCTCCAGGCTGCGGGGAGTGGCTCGAGGTAAGCTCATGCAGCAACTGTGAAGCCTTCCAGGCTAGACGGTCGAATATCCGCTACCGGCCAGAGCCGGATGGGAAACCGGTCCACGTGCATACGCTTAATGGATCGGGTCTTGCCTTGCCGCGCACGGTTATCGCCATTCTTGAAAATTATCAGCAGCCGGATGGCAGCGTTGTGATACCAGAGGTGCTGCGCCCATGGATGGGCGGCGTGGATAAAATTACACCGGAGGCGACATGACGGATATCGTAATCACGATTCTTTTGGGGCTGGCGATGTTAGTAGGGCTGGCGGCTACGATAATCCCTGCAATCCCTGATCTTGGGCTGATTCTGATCAGCGCGCTCGGTTACGGTTTACTGGTCGGCTGGGGCGAGAACGGCTGGTGGCTCTTCACAATCATCGCTGTGCTGGGTTTAGCCGGGCAAGCCGCGGAAATGGTTTTGAGTGGGATGGGGGCTCGGCGTGGAGGGGCATCATGGTTGAGCACATTTGGCGGGTTGGCCGCGGGGGTAATCGGTTTATTTGTGTTCGGTCCGCTCGGCTTGATCGCCGGACTTCTTCTGGGAACGTTTTTGCTGGAGTTTGCCCGTCATAAAAATACCGACGAAGCCCTGAAGGCGATGTTCGGTATGGGGGTTGGATATGGCGCCTCGTTTGTCGTTAAATTCTTGCTCGGTTTGGTGATGATTGCTGTCTGGATCGCTTGGGTTGTTATGCAATAGCGTCAAGAGGGCTTGAAGAAAACCATCCCGACTCCCCTGCGCTGCAGACCTTCCTCAGCCCAATGCGTTACAAGTGAGGAATCGTCGTCCAGGGCGGTGAACAAGGGAGCGATTACCGAGGGGTCGTCTATGGAGGCGAGGGCGCGTGCGGCTTCGATGCGGACCGCGGCGTCCTCAGAGCGCAAGGCTTCCGTGAGCGGGGAGACGGCGCACTCACCAAGCGCGGCGAGGGCGTCTGCGGCCAGTCGGGCAAGCAGCCGGTCTTGGTCCCCGAGTAAATCGAGCAGGGTGGGAATAGCGTCAACATATGGATGGCGGCGCAGACCAAAGGCAGCGCACTGACGTACAGCAGTATACTCATCGGCAAGAGATTCGAGCAGCGCTTTCCGCGCCTCCTCGCGATAGATGTGCGTGACCGCGGCCGTCGCCCACCAGCGCTGATCCGGTTCCTGGGACTGTAATTGTTCGAGGAGCAGCGGCAGCATGCGCTCGCCTAGTTCGGCGACCCGGTGGACAGCACGCTCCGATCGATCATCGTCACCCGATTGGAGTTCGCCCAGTAACGTCTGCGGGTCGTGATTTTTCCAGTCCATCAATCTCCTGGTGGGGGAACGGGAAGATCATCCTTCTTCACTTCAACCCACTTGTCCCCCTCCTCGATCAACATAACAGGAATGTCATCCTTGATTGGATATTTTCTGCCGCAATCCGGCTCCTGGCAGATTAACCAGGTCTCCTGATAGAGCTCTAGGAGACCCTCTTTCTCGCGCACACAAGCTGGACAACGTAGGATTTCGAGCAGGTCTTCGCTAATCATCATTTACTCCTGCGGATGCTCTAGGCATGATTTGGTTGGCATGAAAATAGCCGAGGTCGGAGAAGTTGTCAAACAGGGGTTATTTGGTCTATTTGGGGTGGGGTGTTAATCCTCTTCCACTTCGATATCATCCGGGAGATCGCTCCCTGGGCCGAATTCGTAAATCGCCCGCCAGGGGAGATAGTGAGTCTTTATTGTGTCCTTGTGTATTGTCTCTCCATCCCGGGTGACTGTGCGGTATACGATTACATCTAACCCATCGGCCTCATAGTCGATCTTTTTAAACTCGTTCTTGTCCAGATCCGGGTTTTCCTTGTACAAAGGTTTGGGAGCCTCTACTTTGCCCGACTCGTGACTGCTCCACTGGACTGTCCGGCCATCGGAGGTTGAATAGAATTTCCACAGCAATTGGTTGCCGTAGATATAGGTCTCCATGAGAAGCCAGTCAGGCGTGTCGTTGCGGAATTTGAAGTCAACCATGGGAACGAATACAGTTGCGTCCAGGCCCGGCCCCGGCGACCCTGGTCCCCCCTCGTAATATCCAACCCGATAGGCATGGGGGTGGCGTTCGACGATTTCATAACCGCCGAAGAACACCGCACGAAAGAGGGTCGTGCTCACCTGACACACACCGCCGCCAACGCCTTTGATTGTGCTGTCGCCAAAAATAATCAACGCCTCGGCGTAACCGTTATCGAGGCTGATATCTCCCAGAACATCCGCCATTGAAAGCGTTTCACCTGGGGGGACGAGAAGCCCATGGAAAACCGAGGATGCGGTCTTGATATTCTGAATGCGTTCGGGGCTTGAGCCAGGGAAGTATGTCGAAACGAGGCTCACGTTCTCGCTGATGCCTAGTTCCTGCGCGGTCGCCTCGCTGCCGACTACAGGCTCTTCGTATTCGAAAGTCAACTCAATGGCATTCAGGCCTTCACTTACCCCAGCATTGATAGTTTCTATAGAGGCAGCGATATCCAGGGTTCTTCCAATCACGGCCGGCTGAAGCAGATCTAGTTCGCGCGTTTCGTCGTTGAAGATGAAGCGCGCGTTCTCGGGCTTGCGCTCCAGCTCAGCTATGCGAGGGGCGAGTAAATCCGCCAGCAATTCGGGATCAAGCTGCACTGCGTATTCTGAGCCTGGGGCATCTCCCTGAACCTCAAAACGGATCATGGGCGCAAGTTCCGCTGGTTCGAGCACAAGGTCTTCGGCGCCCTCGGCGGTTATCCGCAAGGGTTCGCCCAGAATCAGACGCGCGCTTTCCGCTGCAGCGGAGGCATCGAGGACTATTGGATAGGTTTCTGTAACCACAATAGGGATAACTGCATCGTGCATGGAACCGAAAGGTTCCTTGAGGGCATCAAGCGTCTCGATAACGTCGACGGAGCGACCAATTTGACCCGGACTTACCTGGACCTGTGTCCCCTCGATCTGGAGTTCTGCCTCGATCATCGGTTGATCGATCGCTGAAGCGACAGCTTGAAGGTAGTATGCTCCTACTACTTGGTCGAAAAGCACTACAGGTGATATGGCATAGCCCTGATACCAGGCGTCCACCTGCTGTTGAATGCGCTCCAGGAATGTACCCTGTCTGCCAACGGCGAGGGCATTGCTGGCGATCTCTTGAAAGTCGATTGAAGCACCGAGTTCCGCCGGTTTGGCCATCCAGGTTCGCTCGGAATCCATGAGCGCTACGGCGCCGTCCTCCGGATAGGTTAGAACCGGGTTCAGCGCAGCGACGATTTCCTCTGGAGACATTCTACTCAGGTTAACTTCTTGAAGATGTAAGCCGGGCAGGGCGCGATTGAAGAGAAGCAATCGCGTTCCGAGCAGGAAAAGTGCGAAGCCGGTAAATAGCACAAGCGAGGTCGCGAAAAGCGCCACTAAGGCTCGATTGAGCCAGATAATGATCCTTGATGAACGTCGGCGAACGGCCTGTGTCGTCTCCACAATTTCCTCAAAAGGATGCGGATTATATCACCGTGAAGGGTGTTTCTTGTGAGGTTGAGGTTCCAAGGTTCGTGCCGCAAACAGGAGCGCTCATTGGCTTGCCCAACCGTCAGGGTCCCAGCCAGATCCCGACACTTGTGTAGTGCACCAAACCGGGCACTTCGTCGTGCAGCTCGTACACACCGATGCGAGCCCACTGTTGATGCGAAGTTTGATAGGTGATTTCCGCCGAGAAGGTGCCCAGTTGACCCACGGCTGGCGCGTCAAGTTCCACCTGACCAGACCCCAAGACGTCACCGGTACGATTGATGATCTCGATTCGCAAGGGCACGTCTTGATCGACCCACCCCGCGCCTTGGATGAGTACGCTCCCTCCTGCGATTACATTCTCCTCTCGCGGCTGGAAAATGGTGAGTTTCTCCGCTCCATGGATGGCAGGATAAATGCGGTTGTTGCCTGTAGTGAGAATCGTCACTTCCACAGTCATCAGGTGCCGGAGCATACCGAAATAATCGTCAAAGGACCGGACCTCTAGCCAGGCTCGTTCAGCCACAAGACGGGACTCGAAAGGCATCTTGATATAGAACAGGCCCGGGCGACCCGGGAATGAGTAAAGGAAAGAGTAGCCCTCGGACAGTAGACGCCCGTCCTCTGCAATCAATTGTACCTGCACCCGATTGTTCTGGCTGGGTCCGCCATAACCCTTAACCTGGATCGGGCTGTTGACCATTGAGCCTGGACCCGGCAAGAGAATACTCAGCTCTTCCAGCGGTACGCCAACAGACGGGGGAATGCTTGTTGGGGTTGGCGCCGGGAAGGATGGTTCAATGATGATCGCCGGTGTTGCCTCGGTGAGCGGTGGCGGGACTGATTCGCCATCGATGGGATCGACCGCCGCCGGTGCCAAGTGTGTGGCCTCCGCTTGATCCGGCGCGATGATCGTCATGGGAGGGTCTGTTCTTGACGTACAAGACGTCAGCACGAGAGCGATCAGGATCAATAGAAAGTATTTCGCTGACCGCGCCTGACCAGCGAGGGTTATGGGGATGGATGTTTCAAACGCAAGGATTGCGCGTTGATCAATCGAGCGGGGGTTGGGGCGTGTGTTCATCTCGTTCATCACTCTACTTACTGCGTAGTGACTTATAACGCAGTTCCGAGTCCCTCTGATCTTCTTCTAGGAGGACGAACGTGGTCGGTGATGTCCGCTCGTTCTTCAAGGTTCTCCCCTTAA
>DAOUTT010000042.1 GCA_030668545.1 Anaerolineales bacterium
CTTGACTTCCCGGTTGCGGATGTGCGAATCGAGAATACGCTTGCGAATGCGCAAACTCTTCGGGGTTACCTCGAGCAGCTCATCCTCACCCATATACTCAATAGCCTCGTCCAGGCTCATCTCGCGCGGCGGGGTAAGTCGTTGATCGATCTCGCGAAACGACGCACGCATATTGGTGACATGCCGCTTCTTGCACACATTGACCACCAAATCGTCGGGTCGCTGATTCTCACCGACCACCATGCCTTCATAGACCTCGACTCCGGGGCCAAGGAATAGCATCCCTCGCTCTTCTGCATTCTTCAGTCCGTAGGTCGTGGTGATGCCATGCTCCCATGCAACCAGCGAACCCCGAGATCTCACTAGATTACCGCCTGAGATGGGAAGATAATCGTGGAATATGCTGTGAATGAACCCCGCGCCGCGCGTGGCGGTCATGAAATGGTGGCGGAACCCAAGTAGGCCTCGCGTGGGAATCAGGTAGCGCAGCCGCACAGCGTCATCCGGGTCTTCCTGTAAATCGAGCATCTGCCCCCGCCGCCTGCCAAGCATTTCTACCACAGCTCCGACAGATTCAGATCCAGTTTCGATGTATACCTCTTCATAGGGTTCGAGCACAACCCCGTCAATTTTGCGAAGGATCACCTCAGGCCGAGAGACTTGAAATTCATACCCTTCGCGGCGCATGGTTTCGATCAGGATCGCCAAATGGAGTTCACCCCTTCCCGATACAGTGAAAGCCTCTGCCGAATCGACCTCATCTACCCTTAAGGCGACATTGGTACGCAGTTCATTGAACAACCTCTCACGCAGCTTTCGGGAGGTGCTCCAACGCCCTTCGCGGCCGGTGAAAGGTGATGCGTTGACACCGAAGGTCATGCGCACCGTAGGTTCCTCAACATGGATAGTGGGGAGCGGGACCGGCTGCTCGGGATCGGCGAGTGTTTCCCCGATTGCCGCCGCCTCCAAGCCAGCCACCACAACAATTTCCCCAGCGCTGGCATTCTCTACCTCGACTTGCTCCAGCCCTTGGTGAAGGTAGAGATAGCGGGCCACAGCCGGAGTAATCTCGCCTTTATGGTCGATACGTGCCAGCGGGGCACCAACGTTTAACGTACCGGCAGCAATCCGACCCGAGGCCGTTATGCCGCGGTAGGAATCGTAGCCCAGCGTGGTCACCAGCATTTGGAACGGCGCCTCAAGATCGACCTGCGGAGAGGGGATGTGACGCAGGATGGACTCGAACAGCGGTTGCAGGTTCGGTCCCAGGTCGGGCGTGAGGCCTGCTCGCCCTGCAACTGCGTTGGTATAGATCACGGGAAAATCAGCTTGCTCATCCGTGGCGCCCAGCTGGATGAATAAGTCGAAGGTCTGGTCGAGCGCCCGATCCGGATCTGCGCCCTTGCGGTCCACCTTGTTGATCACCACCACTGCGCGGCGGTCCATCTCCAACGCTTTCCGTAAAACGAAACGCGTCTGTGGCATCGGTCCTTCGGCCGCATCCACCAGCAGCAGAACACCATCGACCATGTTCATCACCCGCTCGACCTCGCCGCCAAAATCGGCATGTCCGGGTGTATCCACGATGTTAATCTTCACCTTGTCGCCCATCGTCTCATCAAAGATGGATATGGCCGTGTTTTTAGCCAGGATGGTGATGCCTCGCTCGCGTTCTAGTTCATTCGAATCCATCACCCGCTCCAGCACCTGCTGGTTCTCGCGGAAGATCTTGGCCTGCTTCAGCATACCGTCGACAAGCGTGGTTTTACCGTGGTCGACGTGTGCGATTATTGCGATATTGCGTAGCTCTTTTCGGTCTATCTTCATTTTCCTGTAAAACCTCAACCCGTATACGTATTGCAAAAAAAGACCCCGGCCTATTGATGCCGAGGTCGGTTCGCTAGTGAAATTAATCTTATCAGACCAGAGCCGCTTTGTGAAGGTAAACTCTGTCCTGCCTTAAACGTCCCCGGGAAGAATGCTTGCACGTTAAAGCCCATTGTGGCTGAGCAATCTCCCAGAAATCAGTCCATGCTCGGGTCGTGTTCCACAACACTGGAGCTCACTACCCACCTGATAGAGATGCTTGGGGCCCAAAGGCGATCGATCAGAGGCTGCTGCGTTGGCTTGCGCCATACACTACTCCTCAAAAATCTCCTCAGCCAGCTCAAAGCTCGGAGTATGGACGACAAGCAGTTTGGCAGTTTCTCCAGTTTGGTTTTCGTAGCTAAACCGCGTTCCCTGGTGAATGATACAAACATCACCGGAAGAAATATTTAGAACCTGATTGTCGACGATGAAACTAAGCCTGCCCTCGACGACATAGTAGTACTTGTCCGATCTCTTAGACCACGCACGTTCGTGTCGAGTACCCGCAGGAACCATGATTTCGGCCATGGATGCGCTGCCTTCCAGTCCGGCAGTATAATCGCGTATTTCAAGACCAAAGAATTCAAACGATTTCACGGATTCACGTTCAATCTTCATAACCATCCCTCCCCGCCATGTGACATTCCTGTAGCAATAACTTTATGGCTATGCGCACCGACATTGCTTGGCCCATTTGAGCCTAATTCCACTGCCCTGAATACCTAATCTTCTCTTTATTTCACCAGGCAAGCTTGGTCAAATCCCCCGCAGACTCCGACTGGGCCATCATCCTTAACCAGAGCACCATCAACCGAAGATGCCCGATGGAGGACCTCCTTCATCATCCGGTCCGCTCCCGAGTGGAGGCACAGGCGGCGGAGCGGGTATCCCCGAAACCTGCTCTGTTGGTGCAAAATCGCCCGGTTCAGGTTCGGGAATTATTTGCGGCTTCGCCCGCTTGCTCAATTGGCGTGTGATCAACCACAACGCTAAACCCGCGGCCGTAATGAGCGACGCATGGAAGAATGCGAGACGAGTAGCGGCAACCAGAATCCCCAGTAATGCTATCTCAAACGCCCTATACAACGGTGTCCCCATCTGAGCGAAATCGGCAAGTGTGTCGCGGACAAGATCGGCTCGCCCCGCACTGACAACCCCAAGGACCGCTAGCGACAGCAGGCCACCAAGGAGCAGTGAAATCCCCCACCACTGACCGATATCACGCATTGAGCGGATGACCAATATCATGATCACACCCAGCAACGATGCAGGCAAGAACCACCCCCACATCATCACAGATCTCAAGAATAGGAAGTTTTCTTTGAACTCGGTTACTTCGGCTGGTGAAGCATCGAGCGAATCGATGAGTGGAATTTTATCGGGTTGTCCACGAATTAGATTCCCCAATTCATCGACGGCAAAATCCAGGACCTGCGTTCGATACGGTTCGGGCGGTTCGCAAACCTCGATCGGTATCTCGCCCGTTCGCATCAATTCTTCTCTCATGATCTCGATCTCGTCCGTCGTACAGCTCGGCCAAGAATCGATCAGCGTCTCGATCGTCCGCCGTAAACCGCCCTTGAGAAGACCTCCCTTGAGAGGGACAAGGTCAATCGCGATGCGCGGCTCAGGCTGCTCGCTTTCTATCCAGGTGAAGAAAGAGTGGATAACATTGTCCAGCTGCGCATCGACCCACTCGGGCGGCACGAGAGTCATGAGGATCTCCTCTCGCTCAGCCGGCGATAGATACTGAAACATCGGCTTCAGCTCTCCACCCCCAAACTCCATTTCATCGAACCATCGCTCCGTAAGAAAGCTCTCAGCAGCGATATTATTCACAAAACCTGATTCGAGCAGCCGGCTGCGGAGAATCCCGGAAACCCTCGCCGGTGAAAATACCACCACTGCCAGGTCGCGCCCCAGCAGCGTAAGCGGCAGCACGAGGATGAATAGTAGCGCCACGACGATCGCGAGCACCTTCATCCCTTTGTTAAAACATCCTTTCCTTCCCGACATATAACCCCTCCTCAGAGGCTCACGTCCGCTGCTTCCTCGGTTGAACTTTTCGGCTCTGTGCGAGCTGCAACGAGCAACCCTCCGCCAATGAGCAATGCGCCAATCCAGAAACTAAGATTGAGTTCCTCGCCAAGCAGCATCGTCCCCAGGCCCACACCTACAACCGGTTGAGCGAAAAATAAAAGGGAGACCAATCCGGCGTCTAATAAGTCCAGGGATTTATTCCAAAGGTACATAGCCAGTCCAGTTGATATTACCCCCAAATACAACACTCCCAATAGGACGCCAGGGGTAATCTGCCCAATGCCAACAGTCCTGATTTCAAGCGCCGAGAGCGGTAAGCTCATAGGCAAACCACCTAGAAAGGCGATGAAGCTAACTGCGACGGTCGTCATCTTAGCGCCAACTTTTTTAATCAGTACGGAATATAAGCCCCATGTCAGTGCTGCGCCGAGCAAGGCAATATTTCCAAGTGCAAGATCCCCACCAAGGAACACGCTTCCAGGATCGATAACAATAATGACACCAACGGAAGAGAGAACCAACGCCGCGATCCTGCTCCATGTGGCTTTTTCCCCAAGAATCCAGATACCGAAGATCAGAATGAATGCCGGAGAAGCTGAGGTCACGAGAGCGGCATTTGCTGCAGTTGACAGGTGCGTGCCTACAAACTGGAGGCCCAATGATATGCCATAACCTATGAATCCGGCCAGAAATGCAGCTAGAAGGCGTTTTAGAGGCCATTTGAGGCCTCCCTGGCCAGGAAGAAAGACGGCCAAGCTTACGATTCCAAGCAGAAGCCGCAGGCTGAGCAATGTAAAAGGGGGAATAACTTCCAGTACAACTTTGCTGACAACGTACATCCCGCCCCAGATGCTCGCCGCTGCAAGTCCCGCGAAAATACCAAAACCACTCAATGGATACCCTCTCTAACAAGATTATACAAATTGACGGGTTTGACGCCAGAATGGCGAGATAGGGTTACGTTTGGGATGAGCCTGTTCTTAGTGATTATGCTATAGATGGGGCTTCGCTGGCATCATCAGATACAGTAGGATGGCTCTCACCTTCCAGTAGAAACGTCCACGAGAGACATCCTAGGGATTTCTCGCCTCACAAGAGACGACGGGGTCCTGGATAATGTCATTCTGATGAGCAGAGCGACGAAGAATCTCGTTCCCGGCAAGGCGACCCCATCAATTCGCTGAACGAAATGCTTCACTTCGTTCAGCATTACATATACGTGTTTCTCTTGAGTATTTGGAAGCGAAACGACGCAAGGGTTCATTCTCCCTCTTCGAATGGAGGAGATTTCTTCGCCTTCTGCTCTCAATGACAGTTAGGGGTAGGCCTCGTCACCTAGGGATAGTGTTTATTTCAAAGGATGAGGCCAAATGAGTAACATCACAGGGATTTCTCGCTTTGCTCGAAATGACATTTTGAAGGAACTTGACCTTGCGGGAGTGTGCTGGGCCGACACATGGGTCGGCCCCTACGTTTTGTTATTGGGGAGGCAATACCAAGAACTTAATGGACTGCCCCCATTCAAATCGAAATAATCAAACGTTCTTTACCCTAACGATACCTCTCGATGAAAGCATCCAGCGTTTCTTTCGACGGGCGAAGAGCATCGTCTGAAAGCTGGGTTAGCGGTAGATCGACGAGATTCTCCGTCTCGTCAAGAGGCGGTGTTTCTTCATTGATGTAAACCAAACCGGTGATGAGAACACCGCGATTGCGGGAATCTTCAAGCAATTTCAAAGCCGACATTCGATCTGTCGGATCGTAGTCATGCGCCAGTTTCCTAAATCTAATCTGGGAACCATCATGCATGTCCACATCAAGAGCCTCACCGGGTTCTAGTTCGATCTGGATCTCCTCACGCTTCGGAACCCAGGTGATGTCATGAAGCGGCTCTTTGCGTGACCGACCCCAGCGATAACTTTTCGAGGAACCCTCACGGTTATCAAATGTTACACATGGGCTGACAATATCCAAGACTGCTGTACCCTGGAAGTGAATAGCCGCCTTCAATAACTCCTTAACCTGATGGGGATCCCCAGCAAAAGAACGGGCCACGAAGCCCGCTCCCGAGATCAATGCTTCCATGCAGATGTCAATCGGCATGAAGGGATTGACCCCGGCATCCTTTAATTCCAACCCCTTATCTGCAGTCGCGGAGAATTGCCCTTTTGTCAGTCCGTAAACACCGTTGTTTTCAATAATGTAAACCATCGGAACATTTCGCCTGACGACGTTCTTGAAATGGCTGAAGCCGATGCTGGCAGTATCCCCATCCCCAGAGATGCCGATCGCTTTCAAGGAATGATTGACCATCACCGCGCCGGTCGTAACCGTCGGCATACGACCGTGGAGCGAGTTAAATCCAAACGACCTGCTGAGGATATACGTTGGGCTCTTGCTAGAGCAGCCAATCCCTGACATCTTGATTATCTGCTCTGGCGGGATCGATAGTTCATAAAGGGCGGCAACGATCTGACTGGAGATTGAATTATGTCCACACCCCTGGCAGAGCGTGGAGGGTCTTCCACGATAGTCGGCTTTGATCAGGCCGATTTCATTCGGGATCTTGGTTTTCACTTGCTTGTCCCCTGCCTTATTGTCCATCATTCCCTCCCTCGAGCTCAAGAACCGCTTGCGTAACCCAATGGGCGCTCATGGGTAAACCATCGTTATGCGCCAGTGAAATCAATTTTGTAGCCTGATCCGGGACCTCTAACCTGAGCAGCATATGCATCTGCCCATTGGTGTTCATCTCAACGACGTAGACACGATCGTGTTTGCGGATAAATTCCTGGACATCGTTCGTGAAAGGGACAGCTCGTAGACGGAGATAGTCGATCTTCATCCCCTCCGTTGCTAAACGTGAAAGCGCTTCCTTTACGGCCGGATCCACCGACCCGTAGGCAATCAAGCCAACAGTTGCACCTTCAGTCTCTTCAATCACTGGTTTCGGCATGTACTCCCGAGCAGTTTCGTACTTTAGAGCGAGTCTCTTCAGATTGGCTACATAATCTTCTGGTCGCTCACTATAGAAAGCTTTCTCATCGTGGCCCGATCCCCTCAGAAAATAAGCCGCCTTGGGATGATCCGTTCCCGGCAGCGTTCGATAGGGAATACCATCCCCATCAACATCGCGATAGCGAGCAAATTCCTCGATCTTCTCCAGATCTTCAGCAGTGAGAACCTTTCCGCGATCCATTGGTTGGTCAGGATAATCAAAGGGTTTTGACATCCATAGATTCATCCCTAAATCTAAATCGCTGAGCACAAAAATCGGAGCCTGCAGCCGCTCTGCGATGTCAAACGATCTCCAGCCGAACTCAAAACACTCCTCAATATTTCCAGGGATCAGCATGATCTGCTGTGTATCGCCATGCCCCAGGAAACGAGTAAAAAGGATATCCCCTTGCGATGTGCGCGTCGGCAGCCCTGTGCTCGGGCCCATGCGCTGTACATCCCAGATCACGATTGGGATCTCCGTGTAATAGGCCAGTCCGGAAAATTCTGCCATGAGGGCAAGGCCCGGGCCGGAGGTCGAAGTCATTGCCCGAGCTCCCGCCCAACCAGCGCCAACAATCATGCCAATCGCTGCGAGTTCGTCTTCTGCTTGAATAATGGCATAGGTTTGTTTACCCGTTTCCTCATCTTTCCGCAGTCTGGGCAGGTGGGATTGAAGAGCTTCAGCCAGGCTGGAACCGGGAGTAATAGGGTACCAAGCGATGAAGCTGATTCCACCGAAAATCGTCCCTAGAGCTCCAGCGGTATTCCCATCGAGCATAATCATGCCCTCGGTTTGGTTATCCCGCTCCACAACGTATTTATCCACTTTGAACAAATTCTCGCGCGCCCATAAAGCAGAGGCATCTACGATTTGCATATTGAGCTCGACAGATTTCTCCCGACCTTTAAAGTGGGTTTCTAACGCTTCCCGAATCTCCCCGATCTCAATTCCCAACATCTCTGAAACCACACCAACGTAGACCATATTGCGCATGTAGTTCACAAGAGTACGCGGAGGATTCTGCTCCTTGATGATCTGCTTAACCGGAACGGGATAGAACACAACGTCATCCCGGGTTTCGGGAACTTCAAATTGGTCAGGGTAGAAACACACGCCTCCCTCGACCAGGTCTTTCAGATCTTCGTCGAAGGTTTCTGGGTTCATCCCAATGAGTATTTCCATCTTTTCGCGCCGAGCAGTAAATCCATCTTTATTAGCGCGCACTGTAAAGTACGTCGGCATACCCTTGATGTTCGATGGAAACAGATTTTTTCCACTGACAGGTATCCCCATGCGGAATAAAGCCCGGATCAGAGCCAGGTTTGCGGTCTGGCTTCCGGAGCCATTGACCGTGGCAATGACCATGGAGAAATCATTGACGATTTTCTTCTGTGCAGCGTCGGTAGCTTGCACCTCGTTTTCGGCCGCTTTTATATTCATTTTAGATATTTTTCTCCTCGATTCTCCGTTACGCTGGAGAATATCCCCCATGATTGAGACAACCTTTCGGTCTGTGTAATCCAACCATCATCTAGGCAACATCACAACAGTCGTACCAGCTTCCCACGTCGAAACTCAACAAATTCCGCTGCATGGGCGGCTTCAAGTTGCTCCCGTAGACAGGCAGCACGATCGAGTTCCTTTGCGAGCTTTTCAAGTGTTAGAAGATGCTTTCCGGATTCGGAAGCATGGGCAACGAGGTATTTCAGGAATTCCGGGCCAAGATTGAGCTTCATGGGACTCTGCCGACAAGATCAAATTCACCGAGTTCATGCGATCTTTACAACAAGAGAGGAGTTTACCACCCTGTCCAAGCATGGTCAACAAATAATCACGGCAACCCATCCTGAGGAACCTCAGAGGTCTTCCCTGGCATTTTTCACACATAGATTTAGTTCCTGAACTCAATCCTAGCGATCTGGCTCATTTCACGGAAAGTGATCTAAAATAAACGTCCGATATGCGCTTATTCGCATCCGCACAACCTATTTGGTAAAATCATTCGGTGCTATTGCGAATCATGATGATCGTATTCAAGATCTTATTCTGGGTTTTACTGGCCGTCTTTCTTCTCAGCCTTCCTCGCTGGATCCTCAGCGCGCACTACTCCGGTCGGATCCTTTCACCCGCGGAAGCTCGAAGCATGCCCACTGCGATTGTTTTTGGCGCAGGGCTTCGCCGCGATGGTCGCCCGACAACGGTTCTGGCAGATCGAGTCTCAACCGCGGTTTCGCTCTACCAGCAGGGAAAAGTAAATACGCTGCTCATGAGCGGTTCATCCGATAATTCTGGCTACGATGAAGCTGCGGCGATGCTTGAATTTGCTCTGCAGCTCGGAGTCCCTCAGGAGGATATCCTTGTCGACTCCGAAGGCGATCGTACCTACCTCACTTGCGCCCGCGCGAAGAAGGTCTACGGCGTGGAGCGCGCGCTTCTTGTCACTCAGCGGTACCACTTACCGAGAGCGTTGATCCTCTGCGATGCATTATCCATCGAGTCTGAAGGTGTCGCTGCCGATCTCCGACCGTATTCCGCCCAAACAATCTGGTCTGCGCGTGAGATCGGCGCAACATTCCGTGCCCTTTGGGAAGTGGGGACATTGAAAACTGCGGTAATATGGGATCAAATCTTGAAAAGGGATCAATCCTAAGATGACCAGACGAGAGGAAGCCCAGGCCATTCTGGATGAATTCATTCAGAATGAAAATCTAAAACGACATATGTATGCAGTCGAGGCTGCAATGCGCGATTACGCCCTCGATTTCGGCGAAGATCCCGATTTGTGGGGTTTAGCAGGATTGCTGCACGATTTCGATTGGGAGATCCACCCGACCCTTGAAGCGCACCCAAAAGAGGGTATTCCGATCCTGCGTGCGCGCGGCGTCTCAGAGGAGATTATCCAATGCATCCTCAGCCATGTCGATTACACTGGCGTCCCGCGCGACACCCTGATAGCAAAATCCTTGTATGCTTGTGATGAAATCACCGGTTTGATCACCGCTGCTGCCCTGGTCCGCCCCTCGAAATCCATCCTAGATCTAAAAGTGAAATCGATCAAGAAGAAATGGAAAGATAAGCGATTCGCGGCAGCAGTGGACCGCGATGAAATCGAGAAAGCCGCTGAAGAGCTTGGTGTGGAGCTTTGGAATCACGTCGACCATGTGCTTCGTTCCATGCAGCGAATCGCGGAGGAACTCGGCCTGGGGGGCTAGGACGATTGAGAATTACTCACCCCAAAAGTCATTTCGAGCGGAGCGAAGCATCTCGTTCTACAAGCATAAAGGTTCTCCTCGCAAAGAACGAGATTCTTCGTCGCTCCGCTCCTCAGAATGACATTAACCAAGAACCCGTCATCTCTTGTGAAACAGAAATCCTTGTGATGCAGCGCTTGATAGCCCCTTCCGCTCAACTCAGAATATCAAGAATACCTTCCTTTCCAGCTTGTTTGGGTGCTGCCACCCATACTGGTATAATGGCTCGGCTTGGATGAAAGGTACAGACACTAAAATGAGCGACGATAAAAAC
>DAOUTT010000227.1 GCA_030668545.1 Anaerolineales bacterium
AGTGGAGGGCGCGGATGATTAATCTCTACCGCGCTGAGTGGCGCAAGGTCTTCGCCAACTTCAGATTAACCGCCTTTCTTGTGTGGATCTTCCCCATCGGCTTGTTCGCTTTCCACACCGTTATGATTCTGCTCAGTCTGGTCTCACCAACGATGACGGCCGGCGTGGAATACTTCGGCTCGGGTTTCTGGACGACGGACAGCCTGAACAGCTGGAACATGATGATTACCTTCCCGGCCAACCTCTTCGGGCGCATGCTTCCGCTGGCCTTCATGGCAGTGGTTTTCGCCGGCGAATACCAATGGCGCACGTTGAAGAACATCGCCCCGCGGACGCAGCGCTGGAAGCTGATCCTGGCCAAGATGGCGGCGCTCGTCAGCCTGGTGCTGATCTCGTTGACGCTAACGGCGCTGATCGCAGCACTGGGACCTTCCATCGGGTATCGCATCCACGGCCTGCCATATGGTCCTGACCTTAACACGCAGATCCTGGGATCGTTCCTGCTCGATACGGCGAAAATGGTCTTCATCGTACTGCTTTCTCTAGCAGTGCTAGCCGGTTACGCCGCTATCGCTGCCATTACCACCCGCTCGATCCTGGGTGGTTTGTTGGTCAGCTTCGGTTTCTCTGTGCTCGACGCCGTTTCACTGGGCATGTTGAGCTTGTTCGCCGCGCTCTTCAACCAGCCGTCGCTGATCAACCTCTACCAGTACACGCCCACCTACAACTTGAGTAACATGTATTCCTGGCTGTTGCGCGGCGAGGGCGAGGTTGCCCTCATTGCCGGCATCTCGCCGCTCACTTTCGCGCCCAGCTTCTGGGTCTCGCTGCTGATGCTGGCCATCTGGATCGTTGGCTTGATCGGTCTGTCCCTAGTAATCTTCCAACGTCAGGAGTTGACGGAATGAACACATCCTGGAGGCATTATGGCTGAAATCGACTGGCGTTCTCTCCTGATTACCCTTCTGACCTTCTCCGCAATCGGTCTGGGACTGACGCTGTTAGTCCTGGGTTGGGTGATCTGGCGTGTCCGGCGCATTCAACTTCCGGAAGAAGCAGGTTTCTTCACAGCCCTACGGGCGACACCGCTGATCGTGGTCATCCTGCTCGATCTGCTCGACATGAGCCTGGATTTCCTATCCGCTCCCATAGCGTGGACTCTACTCGGCTACCTCGGCCTCTCTCCCTTGCGCGGCGTGACGGTGGTCGAAAGCCTGATCCCGGGAACGCAGCTGCTGCCAACAATGTCCATCTTCTGGATCATTTCACGCATATTTGTGCCAGAAGCGATCGAGGACGAGGACGTCGTAGAGGGGGCATGGCGCGAATTAGAATAACAGGTACGAAAAAGCGATCGATTGAACCCTCATCGGCAATTACGCACGATATGAACACGCTCGAGTTCGCTGCAGTAATAATGATGATAAAATAGGTAACTAGTTGAACGAGGAGGATACAAATATGGACTTCGGTTTATCGTTTTCATTTCCCTTCCAGGACGAGGATTGGATTAAGAAAATCGTCCTGACGGCCGTGATCTCACTCATTCCACTCATCGGCCAGTTCGCACTCTTGGGATGGATGGTAGAGCTCACCCGACGCGTCATCCGCGGTGACGCTGAACCCCTGCCAGACTGGGCGGATTTCGGCGGCATTCTCGTGCTCGGCCTGAAGATGTTCGTAATCGGATTTGTGTATGCGCTGCCGTTAATAATCTTCGCCTTGCCGATGGGGGTCATGAGTGCCTTGCTCGATAGCGAATCTGCCGTCGCCTTATACACCTTCGTTATGATGTGCTTTAGTTGTTTCGCCGTGATCTATGGGCTGGCATTGGCTTACTTCTTCCCAGCAGCGATTGGCGAATTAGCCGTAACCGACAGCCTGGGTGAAGCGATCAACCCAAAGAACATCATCGCCCACGTCCGCGCCGCACCGAGCGCTTACCTGCTCGCCTTTTTAGGTACAATTGTCGCCGGATTCCTTTCGGGATTGGGGATCATCCTATGTCTCGTCGGCGTAATTTTCACGATCGTTTACGCCTACGCCGTCCAGGGTCACCTCTATGGACAAGCCTACCTCGAGGCGACCAAGTCCTGAATTCTTAAGAGACAACCGTAACTACAGTCAGGAGCGCTCATCGCGAGGCTCCTGACTTTTTTGTTAACCATGGAATTGCCGCTCTATCAGCTGCAACCCTTGGAGTAGATTTAAATAAACAAGAGGGGCAGGTCAATGACCCGCCCCTCAAAACGAAGTGCCTTGGATGCCAGCATCCGCTGCCGTGCATGATGCCTTGGGCGTCATGCTTGCGGTCAATGTCTACTCGGATCCCGACGACACTTCGATCATAGCCTCTTCCGGCACGATGACCATCATCGCCAGGTAGGCCAACACTATGCCCGGCGCAGCTCCCAGGACAGCGACGGCGACAAATAAAAGCCGAATCATCGTGGGGTCAAGATTCGTGTACTCCGCCAGCCCGGCGCAAACGCCGGCTACCATTCTGTCTTCACGCGATCGATACAATCTCCTTACTTCCTCAGTCATTCCAACCTCCTCTGGAAATTTCGTTCTCTGTACTTATCTACGTATTAACAAGCGAGAAGTTGCAGTGAAATTAGGTTTCCACATCCACCTTACAAGCCGCACAGGTGAAAGCTCGCCTGCTAGAACAACCCCCGAAAAACCAGGAGCACGCCGAACAGGAACATCGGCACGCCGATGATTGCGCCGATGACCGTCAAGGTCGCAATGACACCGACGACCATGAATACGATCCCGAGCAGAATCGCGACCAGTCGCCCGGTCATCGCCAAAATCCAGGTCACCAGCCGCCACAGCGCGACGAAAGGCCATAACAGCCAGGGTGTTTTCGTTTGCTCAGCCATTTATTGGTCTTACCCTCCATCCTTGTTTGAACAGTTCTTCTTTATTTAACCACCCACATCTTAGCAGGGATGTCTGCTTGTGAGCCTCTTTCTGGCTGACGCACGGCTGACGGATCGGCGAAGGGGCAAGCATCCAATTCGGACAGCAATATTTTCCTTAGAGACATCCCTTTGAAACGTAGAGCCATATTGATCGTTGTCAGAGGGTGTGGGGTCAGACTACTGCACCCAGGTCCCCCCGGGGGGACAACAGAGGAGAGGAATAATCGAATTGTTCACAACGCCAGCGATGATGTTGGTGCCGAGAGTTGCTACAATTTTTCTTTCCCCCCCGTTCGCCCCCCATGGGGGCTGCAGGGGACCATTTCATCGTCCCCCGCACCCCCTTCCGAATGGCTAGGTATGCAATCCATATACGCCCGAGTTCCAAAGCCGGGCTCTGTCCAATCTGCTTCGAGTTGCGCCTCATTGGAGGAGAGAGCAGGAGGTAGAGATAAATAACTCTGCTCGGATTTGATAATAAGTTTGGGCTGAGAGCTTGATGTTTGATCCGGGGGGTGTGCTCCACACTGCGTTCTGAGTGCTTCGCGAGGGGAGTGGTCCCTCGACAAGCTCGGGATGATAAGTCCCCCACAGTCCCTCTTTGGGGGATTTAGGGGGAAGAAAAGAAAAAGCGATCCCTCACCCGCGCCATTTTGCGGTAGACTCAATGCCATTAAGGAGACTCATAATCTTGGACCACTTCGACTTACTTGCTCCCTTATATGACCGCTTGATCCGCCCACCGGCGGATAGCCGCTTAAACGAAGTCACCGGGCTACCCGCGCGCGGCCGGCTGCTCGACGCTGGCGGCGGAACGGGTCGTATTGCCGAACGGCTGCGCGATCAGATCGATCAGATCGTGATCGCCGACAGCTCGCTCAAGATGCTTAAGCAGGCAAACGATAAGGGCGGCTTCGATGCGGTCGGAAGCCACACCGAGGTCTTGCCCTTTCCTGATGGGAGTTTCGAGCGCATCATCGTCGTCGACGCCTACCACCATCTCACCGACCAGGGATCAAGCCTGGCCGAGTTCTGGCGCGTGCTTGCGCCGGGCGGGCGTTTGGTGATCGAGGAGCCGGATATCGATCGCTTCGCGGTCAAGCTCATCGCCATCGCTGAGAAAATTGCGCTTATGCGCAGCCACTTCGTGCGCGCCGAACGCATCGCCGAGAGGCTCGCGGGAATGGGCGCAAACGCCGCCGTCGAGCGCGAGAACCACGCCGCGTGGGTCATCGCCGATAAAACGTAGCCGAACCACATTCCACTTTTAATCCATCAGATCCTGTCGGGGCTGACCTTTTTGGACAGCCTATTTTCATTTTTCTCAGGGATCCACACACAACAGAACCCGATAACATCAACCTTCAAATACACCCAAAAACATCCAAATCCAGTCAAAACCGGTCACAACATTTGACATCTTCGGGTGAATCATGCTAAGGTAGACTATA
>DAOUTT010000255.1 GCA_030668545.1 Anaerolineales bacterium
AAATTGTTGGGATTGATAAATGGCGATCGCAGCTTGCTGGGCGAAGATGCCGAGAAGTTCCATGTCTTTTAGGCCAAATGACGGTTCATCGATCTTATCCAGAACTTCCATTACACCGATAACTCGGTCATTACGGATTAGCGGCATGGCAAGTATTGATTTTGGAACATAACCTGTGCTCTCGGCGAATTCCAGGTTAAATCGCGGGTCTTGCTGCACATCAGAGATCGCAATCGGTTGACTCGTCATGACCACGTAGCCAGCAATACCTGAATCAAGAGGAATGCGCATGCCGAGGACATCTTCATTCCCAACTCCGTAGGCTACTTTGAACTCTAAAACCTGTTGTTTTTCATCTACAAGAGCGATCGATGCAGCTGCGGCACCAAATATGCGAGCAGCTGTGTCTACGATGGATTGAAGCAATTCTTGGTTTGAAGTTGGCATGATTGCGCTGCCGCTGGTTTCGATAACCATCACTAGCTGCTGAAGCTGCTCTGCAAGCACGCTATCTTGTGAGGATTTCTTGCTCATGATCAAACCAGCCTTTCAAACGAATCTTTTTTGATATGCTTTACGCTTAACCTGTGCTTAAAAACTTAACCAACCGATACCCAGAAGAGTCTCCGCCCTTCTGGGTACGGTTATGTCTTACGTTGAGTGGTCATAAGGCTATGGTATGACTATCCTGTACTTGTCATCCTCGAGCGTGACTCTGGGTACCACTTTCTGAGCATCCGGTGTCACCGCATGGGCAACTACCTCTGGTCCACCAATGACCATCTCATCAAGTACAACGCGCTCTTCTGGCTCCAAGGTCATGCGCATATCAGTGAGTCGGCCGATAACCTTCTCGATCACCTTTTCGTTTATTACTGCCATTTCCCTTCCTCCAATTTTTACGAGGTTTACACCCCAGGCGAATGGTTGTTGAGTTTAGTCTTGTGCACCTCCTTTTCGAACAACTTTCTTCTTCTTTTACACCGGCCGCTGATTAATATCCTAGGTCATTTAACAAGAATTGTCTGTCATTAAAGCGACAGATGGGAGAATGAATTTCACGGCGATCATCATCCCTCAATTGCGCTGGCCAGTCTCTCCAAAGCCTCTCTATCCTTGACTACAATTCTGACTCTTCCAGTTTCAACCCATCCAACCCGCCGCCATTCGCCGAGGGTCTGGGCTACCGTCTGTCTGGCCAGGCCAACATACTGGGCGAGATCTTCCTGGGTGACGCTGATCACTCCTTCGTCATCTGCCTGTTGGTCTAATTGCAGAAGCACTTTCGCAATTCGAGCTGAGGAATCAAGAAACGCTAACGCGCTCTCACGTTCACTGCTCACGCGCAAACGCAGAGCTGTTGTTTCCAGAACGCGACGCATTAACACCGGTTCCGCCTCCAGCCCCTTTAGAAAAACATCGCGAGGTATTGAGATAACCTCGCTGCTCTCGCGCGCCAGTGCCCCTGTTGAACGTGGCTGATCTGTAATAAGTGATAATTCACCGAAGCAATCACCCCGATGCATTTCATTAATGACCAACTCGCGTCCCTCAAGCGTGGCAAGGAAAATCGCTATACATCCGGATCGAACAATGTAAACCGTGTCTGCTGGATCGGTTTGACTGAAGAGAATCTCACCTTTTTCCAGTGCCCGGATTCGGCTTGACTGGGTGAAATCAGAAAGTATCCTGTCGCTCACACCTTCAAAGATTGGAGCGTCGCGGAGGGCGTGCATAGGTTCCGCCATAGGGCAGTCCACTTCTCCTTCTAGATCATCGCATCTTAACGGCGACTAGTGTGACGTCATCGTAAGGGTCTTCTTCACCGCGGAATGCATCCATGCTTTCCAGGACCTGGGTGCATAGTTCCTGCGCGGGCTGGTTCTTTACATCTGAAATTGCGGCGAGGAAATTCTCCAAGCCGAACATCTGATTTTGCTTATCCAATGCATTAGGAACACCGTCTGTATAAAGGACAAGCAAGCTATCACTCGGCAGATCGAGGGTTTGCTCATCGATTAACAGTTCGTCGAACAAACCCAGAGGTTGTCCCACTGCTTGACCTACATCATCCCACTTGCCATGAGGGTTCATGACGATGGGCAGCTCGTGCCCGGCGCGAGCGTAGTGGAAGGTGTTTTTCTTGCAGTCCAGGATGCCATAGAGGAGCGTGACAAACATCCCGGCCTCGTTTACATCCAATAAAAGTCGATTGACTTCCATCAGCACGTTCTTTGGAGAACCTGTTCGTTGGGCCTCCACACGCAGCAAGGTTGCCGTTTGCGCCATGAAGAGTGCTGCAGGAACCCCATGATCGGTCACGTCACCCACGGCGACACCGAATCTGTCATCGTCCAAGGTGATGAAGTCGTAAAAGTCTCCTCCAACTGCGGCCATGGGAACGATGCAGGCGCCGAAGTCAAGTCGAGGGCATTGTGGAAATTCCTGGGGGAGAATGCTCAGCTGGATATCCCGTGCTACTTCCAGTTCCTTCTCGAGCTTTTCCTTCTCAATAATCTCGGCTTGGGCTGCTTTCAAGTCATCATATGCTTGCTGCAATTCGACGTTCTTCTGGCGAAGATCGAGGATCGTGAGATGCTCGGATTCCTCCAGGCGCCGGCTGATCGTGCGGATCATTTCGTAGGCAAATCGTGGCTGGCGATGCAGCAGTGAGTCCAGGTCGGTTTGATTCAGTTCAAGGAGCTGTAGGGGGACTTTGGCTCGAACACTGGCGGTATGTCGACCATCTTCGCTGAAGAGGCTCATCTCCCCGATGAATGACCCAGGTCCGCGCACGCCTAACAAGCGCTCGTCAGGTGTTCCCAGGGCTTTGACGACTTCAACTTCACCATCGACGAGGATGTAATAGCGAACACCCGGGGTATCCTCTTCCACGAGCAGCGTTCCCTGGGGGATCTCTTTCAGCTTGAGCGTCTTGGCGAGACGCTCGATCTCCTCGTCGGGCAGCGAGGAGAATATGGAAACGGAGCGGATGATATCTTGGTCCATATTGTTTATTCTCTACCAGTCCGAAATTAAAACCCGCAACGGCCACAATAAACGGGGAAAAGGTATATGTATGCACTTGTTGGAGGGGCTTTGGCGAAGGATGGTTGTTCAAAAAACGTACAGGCTGCGATTGGACCCCCGGCGATGTGCGCTGCGATGTGTGCGAGCCTGTAACTTGACAGCTCTATTATTGCACAAAAACCGCCTTCAGACGAAGGCGGTTTTATTTCCTGTATGTGTTTTCGAGAGTTAAATTGACACCCTTCTCTTCACCATGGTTCCTACCTTACGGATGCTTCCAACCAGCAGGTCGGTGTATTCATCGCCGAGGTACTCTACCAGCCATGTCGAGCCCTCGATGTCGGTGAACAGGAAGGTGACGGTGCCTTCGGGAAGTTCTGTGACAGGTTTGTCGGGTTTCATGCTGTGATTAATTCAAACGAACCGTTCATGATGGTTTAATGCGGATCGATGATTACATATTTCCAGGCTGGGAAGAACCTTCTCACCCATGGTTTCACGAGATCACCTCTGCTTACATAAACGGTCGGTATGATTGGAGCTTCCTCCATCAGGATTTTATCCGCTTCTCTTAGCAGGATAAGCCTTTCATTTTGATCCATGCTTCTTCTTGATTTCTCAATATGCGCCTCAAAAGCATCGTTCTGCCATCCCGTCTGTTTGGGCAGCCCCAATCTGAGAAAGTTATCAGGGTCTGGATAGTCAGCACCCCAACCGTAGGAAATCATCATCGGTCGATTGGTCTGCAATCGTTTCAGAAATGATTTCCATTCCAGAAATTCCCATTTACTCTCTATACCCAGGATTTCTTTCCATTGTGACGACCAGGTTCTTTCTTCTCGGCTGTTGATCTCTTCGTTAATGTAAACATAAATGACATCGATAATAGGAAAGTCTCTGCCTTCTGGATATCCAGCCTC
>DAOUTT010000035.1 GCA_030668545.1 Anaerolineales bacterium
CCTTTTGACTCTCATTGGATCTTCAACTGGGCGGAGGAAGGAACCTGGGTTTACGTCTATGATCCTTCAGGGCGGACGCCCACCGACGCTGAGCTCTACGGTGCGGGTGGCGCCTGATAGAGTTGCTCGTTCGCCGAGGGGGTGGGCAACACCACCATCGTCTTACTCGCAATAATTCCTGCTCTGCAGCTGCGATCACCCGATAGACAACCAAATTAGCCTGAAACGAAAGTAGATTGGATCGTCCGCGAAGGCGATTAACCTCTTGGTACTTAAGTACTCTGCCCTGAGGATTCCTCAGAATCTACAATGAGGAAAAGACTGCAATCGTATCCATCAACCCACCATCAGGAGTCGCGGCCTCTATGTATGCGGACAACGAATTGCTCTTTCCAGTGCATGTGATTTCTAATTTGCAGCACTCGCGTGGGGATGATTGGTGTGTGCTAGTCGAGCGCATTTCCGACCTTCCCGAAGGCGACATTGAAATTTTAGCGTTCTCTTTGATGATGATTCGGCTTGATGGATGTTTGAGTTGTGAAACCGATTCGTACCGGGCGATGCGTGGCTGCAAAGCGTGTTCAAAACAAAGCCTGCGGCGTTACAAAGGCTCAGACCTGGAACTCTTAAGCATCTATCAGCAGGCGCTTGAGGATGTTCAGCAGTATCTCAACGTTCAAGTCCCCACGGTGATCGAGGAACCCATCTCAGCTCGAGCAGCTTGATCACCTATCAAAACGCTATTTGAACCGGGTACTCGATACCCGGTTTTTTATTTCCTCAAAGTTGAGCGGGTGACCGAGTTTTACTCCGTTGGTCTGGTTCAACCGATGGTAATGTCGAAATCATCAGACCCGCCATGTATTCTCGTTCCTGATCTCTAACCGAGATAGCGCTGAAGAAGGTGAGACGCGCGTCTCACCGCAGTCGCAAAAAAACTTCCCTTTCAGAAAAAATAGCCTCGCAATTGAGCCGAGCGACTAAGCGCTTTTACGCAGGCATAGGTTAGAATAACGATCATAAGTATCGGGAGGATTTTTCAATGACGGAATACGATGTCATCGTCATCGGCGCTGGACCCGGCGGCTACGTCTGTGCGATCAGAGCTGCCCAATTGGGCAAAAAAACAGCCATTATTGAGAGGGAGTTTCTGGGCGGGGTTTGCCTGAACGTCGGCTGCATCCCGTCAAAGGCCTTGTTGAAGAACGCCGAAGTTGCCCACACGCTGCGGGAGCGGGGGAACGAATTCGGATTCAAGGTTGATGGCTTGACTCTGGATTACAGCGTGGCTGTTAAGCGAAGCCGCAGAGTCTCCGGGCGGTTGGTAAAAGGCGTTGGATTTCTAATGAAAAAGAATGGGGTAGATGTCCACATGGGGCGTGCTGCTTTCACCGGACCGAAAACAATCACTGTGAAAAATGAGGATGGTGAAACCACGACGTTAACGGCAACGGACATCGTGCTGGCGACGGGCGCGACTCCGATGGTTATCCCGGGGATGGAAGCAGATGGGGACCGGGTTCTGTCCTACCGAGACGCGATTCTGCAGGAGCATCTGCCGGAATCCGTGGTGATTATTGGGGCGGGAGCCATCGGGCTCGAGTTCGCAACGATATGGAGTGCTTATGGTGTGGATGTGACGCTGGTGGAAATGCTGCCGCGCATCGCGCCGTTGGAGGACGAGGAAGTAAGCCAGGAGCTCACGAAAGCATTTAGTAAACGGGGCATAAAAGTTCTGGCAGGGACGAAAGTCGAGGGGATTGAACGGCTGAAAACGAAAGTGAAGGTCACCGTTTCCGGAGCGGACGGTGAGCAGACTCTCGAGGCCGAGCAGGCGCTTCTGGCAATGGGCTTCCGGCCGAACACCAAGAATTTGGAGCTTAAAACCGCTGGAGTGAAGTTGGACGAGCGCGGCTTCCCTGAGATTGATGAACGCATGGCGACGCCCACCGCTGGAATCTGGGCGATCGGCGACGTCACCGGTAAGCTCATGCTTGCCCATGTCGCCTCTGCGATGGGGATTATCTGCGCCGAGAATATCGCTGGCGTTGATACGACAACCCTGGATTACGAGATGATGCCGCGGGCAACGTACTGCCAGCCGCAGGTCGCATCATTCGGGCTGACCGAGGCGCGAGCGGCAGAACGCGGGTATGAGATAAAAACTGGGCGTTTCCCATTCCAGGCGAGTGGAAAGGCTTTAGGTTTGGGGGATTACGGCGGATGGGTCAAGATCGTGACGGATGCAAAATGTGGAGAAATCCTGGGAGCGCACATGATCGGGCCGGAAGTGACCGAGCTCCTGCCGGAACTCACCCTGGCGCAGATGATGGAACTCACGCCAGCGGAGATCGCTCGCAACGTCCATGCCCATCCTACGCTGAGTGAGGTTGTGATGGAAGCTGCTCATCACGCGGAGGGTCACGCGATTCACATGTAGGGTCTCTCGGAGTTATTCGGATTAATCCGGAATTCAATAAGAGAAATAATCGAGGCGGGCAAATCGCCCGCCTCGAGGCCTGAGTCGAACTCGTGTGGCTGTCTTAAAAATAAAGGCAGCTCCTTATGTTTTAATAATGCAGAGGCACACACATGAGCGCACCCGAATTTCATTCCACTTGAGTAGGGATACGGCATTGCCGTGCCCCTACAGGTTATCAATACGGAGAGAGTATGGGCCGGCACACGGATCAGCCCCAGCGTTATTAATACATCCAAACAATTCATAGGCACGGAATTTGCACTTCCCGGCGTATACTGGAATATAAGGCATCTTGATCAAGCCGAGGAGAATGAGCATGTGGGAGCGCAGACAGGTAACCGAAATTAAAGAGCGTCACAAGGAATCCATCCTGGCGAAGCCCAATGTGCTTGGTGTGGGAACGGGGTATAAAACCAGGAATGGGAAGCAGCTTGGAGATCTTTGTGTCATTGCGATGGTGAGTCAGAAGATTCCACAAGCCGGTCTTGATCCCTCAGCGTTGGTGCCTTCAGAAGTCGAGGGGATCTCTACAGATGTCATCCAGGTTGGGTTCCTGCGTGCCCAACAAGAGCGAACCGACCGTTGGCGTCCAGCGCTTGGTGGGGTAAGTTTGGGGCATTACAAGATTACCGCCGGGACGTTGGGCGTGGTTGTCCGCGACCGGACAACCGGCACACGCATGATTCTCTCGAATAACCACGTTATGGCCAATAACAATCAAGGACAACAAGGAGATCCAATCCTGCAGCCAGGTGCGGTGGACGGCGGCAGGGAAGAGGAAGACACTTTCGCTACCCTGGAGCGCTTCTGCCCAATCCACTTTAATCATGGCCCAGTCGATTGCAGCACAGCCGAAACCTATGTTGCATTTGGCAATGCGATGGCGAAGTTGTTGGGTTCCAAGCATCGAGTGCAAGCCTTCTGGAGTGACCCCCAGGCGACTAATCAGGTTGACGCTGCCATCGCCAGACCGGTAAACGACCGGGAAGTTCTCGATGAGATCCTGGAGATCGGAGCAATAAGCGGTATTCTCCCGGCGATGCTCAGTATGCGCGTAAGAAAATCCGGCAGGACAACAGGGTTGACGACGGGACAGATTATGGTCTTAGATGCGACCGTCACCATTGACTACGGTGATCGAAGCGCGCGTTTTGAGAATCAGATTGTGACGACTGTGATGTCGCAGCCGGGCGATTCCGGCTCTCTTCTTGTGGCCGGGGAGTCTATGCAGGCCGTCGGTCTGTTATTCGCGGGTTCAGATCAAGTCACACTGCATAATCCAATCCAATCCGTACTGGATTCTCTGGATGTGACCCTGTGAAAAACCCCTCCGAATTTGAGACAAAGCCAATAGAGTCTTACCAGAAGGTAATGGCGGTTAAGGAAAAGCACGAGGAAGAATTACTTCAAAAAACCAACGTGATGGGCGTGGGCGTGGGGCTGCGCATGCGCGCCGGGGAACCGACCGACGAAGTGGTTCTGGTTGTGATGGTCACCCGAAAAGTGCCCCGAGCTCAATTGGCGCCTGAGGATTTTGTCCCGTCGGAGATCGAAGGTGTGCCTGTCGATATCCAGGAAGTAGGGCATATAAGGGCGGGTTGAGGTCCGATAGGTTAAACCGGTTGGAGCAGGTCTCCGCCGCGGGGATGAATGAGCGCTACTAAATCCTCTCGATGACCCAGAAGTGAGATAAACCGAAAACTCGCAAGGGAGTCGCTTCCAACGCCTGGAGGAGAGTGCGCAAGAGCTTCCCCGCACTTGGCCAGCGAGCGATGATGTTGTCGTAAGCCCCAAAAATTCTTGAGGTGTGAATAATCTTGATGGGTAGGCCGCGGAAGAGCCGCTCGAGGTCTCCACGGGTATAGACGCGCACATGCGGGGCGAGTCGATCGCGAAACCGGCGGGGGAGATAATTGACCAGCGGGATATTGCCGAAGAGGTACCGGCCGCGTAGATAGACGCCGTGCGTTTCGAACGGATAGCCGCGATTAGGGACAAAGAGAACGAGCCTGCCTCCGCCTGAAAACTCTGAATTGGGGGAGCGTAGCACACGAACGATCTCCTCGAGCGCAGCCCGGTCATCTTCTACGTGTTCAAGCACTTCGTGGGAGAGGACAAGGTCGAAGCTTTCGTCGCCAAAAGGGAGGCGCTCGCCGGTTCCCTGTACGACTTTATGACCCAGCTTTGAGGCAGATGAAGCATGATCGGGGTCGAATTCCAAGCCATATATGTGGGATGTATATTCGGCGAAGCGGGTCATATATTCGCCCACTCCGCAGCCGTTGTCTAAGATAACACCAGATTCGCGGCCGTCTGCTCCGGCCAGGATCATGCGTAGACGGCGCTCCTGACCGGCGCGCCAAACGTAGGATGGTTCGCCGCGCAGCGCGGCTCGTTCGAGGTTTCGTTCTGTCAACGGCTTATTCCTTGATTGGCATGAATTTTACTCGAGCCCCACATTATCGATTTTCTGGAACGCCAGCCCGAGCGCTGCCACTGCACCGACTTGGTGAAAATCACCTTCGGACCAACTGCGACGGGCCTCCTCAAGCGGGAGCCAGATGACCTTCTGTTCCTCTAGATCGCCGGAATCCGGCTCGGCGACCTCCCGGCATCCGGTTGCTAGAAAAAAGTGGGCATACCCCGCGAAGTAATTCCCACTCAGGACGACCTCTCCGAGTTCATACCAGGTTGTCGCTGTGCAGCCGAGCTCCTCCTTGAGCTCGCGCTTCGCGGCCTCCAATGGGTCCTCCCCCGGCTCGAGTACCCCCGCTGGCGGTTGGATATCAACCCCGTCAACCCCGCGCTTGTAGGAGCGGACAAGCCCAATATGGCCGTCGGGTCTCACAGGAACGATCATCACGTATCCGGAAGTCTCCAGGCGCAGGTACCCCTCGATGATGCGTCCGTCTGGTAAGCGGACATCATCTTCGAAAACCTGCATCCAGGGTGAACGGTCGAGTAAAAGCGTGCGTTTCAGCGTTTTCCAGGGTGTCAGATCGGGCATCAGTCGAACTCCCAAAGGGTTGGAAGGGAACCAGATTTATCGGTATGGAAGGTCAATTATATGCAGTTTTCCAGATTGCTTGAAGGTGTGACCTGGAACTCGATGGCTGGAAATTTTATTAAATCCAGCCCCGTAACGTGTAGTAAATCAAGCCCATCCATTCTCGCAGAGCGGATTGGCTTACAGCCAGCGCCCCAAGATCAGGCACAACGCTGTTCGATGAGAAGCTGCTCGTTTCGGACCGTGGGGCAGATATTGCGGGAATGGGCTCTACGCCTTGCTCCAGGAAGGAGAAATACGCCCGACGCATGTGTGTTGGTGAGGTGACGAGGATAAAGCGTTCACTCCCGGCCGCGATGAGCATTGGAGGGACGTTGAGCGCCTGGTCGTGCGTGTTAGCGGAATCCGACTCAAGCAGGATTCTTTGACTGGGCACACCTAAAGCCACCAAAGCATCGCGCATCGGTTCGCTCTCCGGTGTAAGCAGACCGCTTCTCGGGTTGGTGCCACCGGAAACGATTACAATCGGGTCATCGAGCATCTGATACAAGCGAGCGCCCTCAATCGCCCGCAAAGCGCTCGTCTCACTCACAGAATTCACTTCCAATTCTCCAGCACGAAAGGAGGCGCCGCCTCCGCCAAGGATTACAATCGCGTCCACGTCCGCGTACTCTACCGCTGAGCTGATTGGTTCATAGCCTACGCTCAAGCCGCGCTCGAGCAGCGAGGCGGCGATTGGGATGCTGAGCAACACGTATAGGATCGATAAGAAAAGCAACCAGCGTCTTCCCCACTTCTCAGTTCTCCAACCGATGGAGAGCAGGATAACTCCGAGGATGAGACCAAGAAGGAGGAACGCGGTTGAGCCCGGGATAAGCATCTCTTTGATGAGCTCGATGGCTATGTCCATGAATTACTCCAGTCCCCAGAGAAGGGGAAAGTAGTTGTAAACCCCATAGTCGTCCAAAGAACAAGACGGCTCATGAATTTATTCCGAGCGGGATTACGGCGCGTGGGATGAAGGGTGTGTCGTGTTCGATCGAGCCGAGGTAGAGGTGAATCTTGTCAACGGTAAAGCTGAACGATGGAACTGGAGGAAGCTCGATGTTTTCCGCCTCATCGGGATCATCAAAGCGGGCCAAAGTGAGGTGGGGATGAAGCTCACTCCCATGCTCGCCCTCGTAAACCGGGTACTCCGGGAAGGCTTGCGAAAGTCGGTGGTGAAGCTGCACGATCGGCTCCGGGTTTGAGGGCTCGAGGAATATCGCCCCTTTGAACGTGCCATAATGGTCTAGTGTAACCTCGAAGGGAGAAATCCCCTCGCACAAGCGATTAAGCTCTTCAATTGCAGTTTCAACCTGTTCCGGAGGAACAAAGGGGTAAAGCAGGGTAAGGTGAGCAGGGACGTTGCTCTTGAAGGATTCCACATCGTATTGCTCCCGGATCGGGAAACTGAAGACCTGAACTGGTTTTGGAGGGATTATCAACAGCGCAGTTTCAAGTTGCATATTCTATCCATAATTCGTCGATGAATTGGGTCCATCGGCGGATAGTGTTATGGCTACGGTCCCGTAGGGCCATCAATTCTGCCCCAGCTTGTATCGTTTGCAGGACAAGGAGAATCCCATCCTGGAGTATACAGCACCTTATGGGTTATTTGGTGACCAGGAAATTATTCTCATAACAGTTCCAATGCTGGATGATGATGTTGGGGTTATGGACAAATCTTCACAGTGAAGGGCCAGGTTGCCAGTGTACCCCCACTTCTTATTTGGCTTTTTCTCGCCGGGGATTTCTCGATTTAAGGACGGATGAAGTATCCGCATCTTTCGTGCAATTCCGAATTGGACCAAAGAGGGCTGATATAATCCGCCCATGCGTTCACGGATAATGTGGTTTCTTATTGGTACGATATTAGTTGGTCTACTCCTTACCGGGATCTACCAGATACCGAGCGTTAAATTCAACCTCGAGTGGCGCATCGATGCGGCTCTTGGCATCGTGCGCGGTTGGATGTTTCCGCATGATGTGCTGCCGACGCCATCCGGCGCAACGGCGATCACGGCCCCGCCAACCTCCGTACCTTCCCCAACATCAGATGTACTCCAGAGCGTTCCGAGTCCTAACCTAGCGTCCGCACCTATCCCTTTACCGGAATCGGTGATGCTCCCCTCACCGGAGTGGGAAAAGCAGGATTGGAATAATTGTGGACCGGCGACGCTGGCGATTGCCCTGCGGTTCTTCGGCTGGGAGGGAGATCAATTCGAGATCTCGGATCTAGTAAAACCTGATCGCGGGGACAAGAACGTCAACATCGAAGAGATGATCTATTTCGTTCGCACTCGAGCCGGTTGGCTGGAAGCCGATTTTCGTGTGGGGGGAACGATCGAGACCCTAAAGCGGTTTCTGGCGAATGGGTACCCGGTTGTGGTTGAAAAGGGGTATGTTATCGTGAGCGACGGTCCTGACAACGGCTGGGCGGGTCATTATATGCTCCTTACGGGATACGACGACTCGCGGCAGGTTTTTGTGGGTCAGGACTCATTCATCGGCCCAGACCGGGAAATAACCTATACCGACCTTGAGGAGGCTTGGAAATCCTTCAATCACGTATTTATGTATGTCTACCCTGTGGCAGATCCCGCGCCGCTCGAATCAATATTGGGTCCGGATTTCGATGTAGATGTGAACCGCGAAAGGGCACTGGAACGCGCGCAACGTGAGATTGAGCTTGATCCCGAGGACGAATTTTCCTGGTTTAATCTAGGGTCAAATCTGTTGTACTTTGAGCAATACAAAGAGGCCGCCGATGCATATGACACAGCGCTGATTCTGGGGTTGCCCTGGCGCTTCACCCGCTACCAATTCGGCCCCTACATCGCATATTTCCATTCAGGTCGGACAGAGGACGTAATTGCACTGTCAGAGGCGACACTCCAGCGCACGGCGAAAGCCGAGGAAGCGCGTCTATGGAGGGGTTGGGCTTACTACAGGCTGGGTGATGTGGGCGCAGCGATCGAGGAGTTTCGGACGGCTTTAATCATCAATCCGAACTACATCGATGCGCATTATGCATTAGAATACTTGGGGGTTGGACCTTAAGGGCCCAATGTTTAAAAATCAGATTTTATGATCAATCGGACGGTAAGATCGACCCCCGCCGTTCCGGCGTGGATTAATAATTCTAAGGAGAGAGTAAAGATGTTAATAAGCAAAGAGTTAACCGCGGCGATGAACGCCCAGGTTGGAAGCGAGCTTGCGGCTTCTAACCAGTACATCATCATAGCTTCCTATTTCGACAGTGAGCAGCTCCCGGAGTTGGCTGATTTCTTCTTCCGCCAATCAGACGAGGAGCGCATGCACGCTTTGAAATTCGTGCACTATATTCTGGAGGCTGGCGGAGATGTATCGATCCCAGCGATTGATGAAACACCGCAAACACTTGACTCAGCGGAAAACGCGGTGAAGGCTGCACTGGATTGGGAACTTGAGGTTACAAGCCAGATCAACAATATTATGGACCTGGCCATCAAGCAGAACGATCACCTCGCTCAGAGCTTCATGCGCTGGTTTATCGATGAACAACTGGAAGAAGTTTCCACGATGGACAACTTGCTGGGGGTCGTTCGCAGAGCGGGCGAACAGCTGCTCCTGGTTGAGGATTACCTCGTTCGACGGGGTGACCCACACGCACAGGAAGCAGGCGCCGAGTAAGTCTGTACATTTGCGATCAACGCCGCAGCTATAAATTTAGCTGTGGCGTTTTTTTTGTTCTCCTCTACATTGTTTGGGTGACCAAGTAGATTTACGCTGCATTGCTCCGCTTCCACCATTATATCAAGCGTAGGTGTCGACCTGTGTGTCGGTCCGCAACCTTAGAGAATCCAACCTCCCGTAGGGTTTAAACCTGCGGGAGGTTTTCGCGCAGACCTCGATTGGGTGGAGATTATTCCCTGTGTTCCCTGGACCAGCCTTTCGAGTGCCGCAGATGCTTGGGCGCATCGAAATCTGTGGACGAAAGAAATTCTTCGAGATTCTTGATCTCGAGGAAAGGGCCGTAGTTTGAATACTCTGAACCCGAGGGTATCGTCAGCGATCCATCCGGGAAGACCATGACGTAGAGCCGGTCCAGAGTTTCATGGTCCAGCCAATTGATATTGAAAGAATGTGGGGAGCCTTCGACTTTGGCTTTTAGCGCCTGGAAATCATCATGGCTTACGACTAATTCATCCCAGGATTGAGGCTGCATGGCCCGTGGATAAGCATGGAAGACGTTGTAGAAAAGGTGATTGGGCATGTGCGCTGCGCGCTCATCCAGCAGAGCTATGATGCCGGGTATGTCGTCGATGTTGTGGAGCGTTACAGGTGTGGCGACCTTCACATCGATTGTTGGGAAATCTGCCAGGAAATCCAAGCAGTTCATAATGGCTGTGAAATGCCCTTCCTTTTTTGTCCGGCTGGACACATCCTCAGATGCGCCGTCAAGCGGGAGCGAGATCAGATCGATCCAGCCGCCATAGCCGCGCACGAAGCTGCGCGTCAGCTCGTCGCCGGTCGTTGAGAGTGCCACCTCAAACCCTTCCTGTTTCGCCAGGCGGATGAGCATGCCGATATCAGGGCGGAGGATCGGGTCACCGCCGGTGAAAACGATCCGCTGTGCGCCGCTCTGGGCAATCTTGCGCACGATGGCAGCGGCTGTTTTGGAATCAACTTCCGTTTTATCGAAGTCCTGCGGTCCCCAGCAGTATGGGCACTCCTGGTTGCAGCGGGAAGTCACGTGGTAATCGATCGTGGCGAACGCGGGCATACAGTACTCCCAGGATAAATGGTTTCTTGGAATCTAGTATACAAGGAGATTTGTCGTGTTTGGGTAAAGAGGTGAGACTATAGAGTGCCAGCGTATTAAATGTGAATTCTCATCATCATCGTCATCGCCTGCGTGGTGAGCGATTCGTTTACATTTCCCCCTCCTGGAACTCCTCAGCGCCGCTTAGGAGTTCCGTAAAATCATCAGGAAGATCGATGCTGCGCGAGGAAGGCGCTGGCCTGTCGTTGGTGTTCGCGATCGCGCAGGTCTTTGACAGCTCGATCAAGGAGACCCTCCGGTTATCAGAAGAGGGCTCTTACCAAACAAAACGGACCCCCGCACTCGCGGGGGTCCGCAGCTTCCGAATTTATATAATTTAGATCACTTGCCGTAAAATACGGTATATGTCTGTGAAGTGAGCGGCGATCCACCCGCTGGATCCGTTGAGAAAGCCACCAGACGACCCTCGGTTCCTGTCGCAACGTTCACGCTAAAGGTAACTGACCAGGCGCCCGGCCCGCCGTCTGCACTTGATGAGTAGGTCGCGACCTGCTCGGCCAGCACCTTACCACTAGCGTCTTGAGCTTGCACCACTACGTTATTCTCGAAAGCGCCCTGCCCAGATCCCTCGACCGTGAACGAGCTTGGGTTCGTGATAACACAGCGGTTCCCCGGCTCTTCGATGGTGATGTGCTGATCGTTGCGGTCCGGATTGGCAGTGGTGAAGACTCCAGCTGATCCAGCGAGGCTGCCGTCATCGTTCATAACCACCGCAATGACCTTACCATCGGTCGTTGTGTTGACTGGGGCGGTCATGCTCGTCTGGTAGGTCTTGATGTTATTCGCATTCGCCGGTCCCAGGTCTGCACAGGCGGAGCCGTATATATTGCGGCCCTCATCAA
>DAOUTT010000249.1 GCA_030668545.1 Anaerolineales bacterium
CGTTGGCCGCGGATTCGAGAATTTCTCCTTCATGGCCGCCGGGCAATGGCCCAACGTAAAACCTTAAAAGACCTTTCCATTTTCGCATTTAGTTCGGTACTAATAATTGCTCTTGGCGTAATCTTTGTCCTGCAAATTCAATTCTCCCCCGGCCATGCCCCTATCACATCCGCTCGCACCGGAATTTGGTCATCCGCATTGGAAATCATTACACAGTCACCAATATTCGGGCATGGTCCTGGTTCTTTCTCTACACTTTTCGCCCAAACTAATCAGCTCCCACCTGGATTTTCTACGAGTCACGCTCACAACGCTTTGCTTCAAATCACTGCTCAGAGCGGTCTTGTGGGCCTTGGATTGATTATTGCCGCTGGCATAATGCTCACAGCTACAATCATATCTATTTATAGACGAGCAGATGCGAAAGAAAGATTCCGTCTATCTGCCTACATTGGAGCCGGAGTAGCAATCGCAATCCACCATCTGTTTGACTACCTCTTTGAGAGTCCTGCCTATACCGCCGCTGTACTTGTTATCCTTGCACTCGCGCTTCGTCAGTCGAAAGATCGGGACAACATCGTCGTTTCCCCCCGCCAGGGAATCATAATCTTCCTCCCCCTACTCCTCCTCGCAGTTGGAGCATGGTCTCTGGCATCTCGAGGTGCATTTACGTATTGGCGTGGAATATCTGCCGCACGGGCAGATGATTATCAGCTTGCATCCGAAAATCTATGCCGAGCTGCTGAAAAGAATCCTGATTTCTCCCTTTACTCATTTCAGTGTGGTCTTGCTTTGGCTTACCTTGACGATCAAGCACATGATGTCCGCCACCTTCAGGAAGCCGTAAAAGCTTATGAACATGGTCTTTCAATAGATCCTTTTTGGCCTCCCCACCAGGCAAACTATGCCGCCTTGCTCTGGGCAATTGGAGAACAAGAAGATGCGCTTCAGGAGTTGAACCTTGCGCGTGATTCTGCGCCTCGGCAAAGTATTTTTCATCAGAATGCGGGAATGTGGCTGGAGACTTTGCAGCGTCCCGTGGATGCACAATCTGCATACCTCAAAGCACTGGAAAGCGGGCCGTATTTAGCGAACAGCAAATTCTTCGAACTGAGCTCCATTCGTAAACAAGCAATTTCGAGTTTCATCGAGGAACAGAACTTACAGGCAGCAGAAACGACACTCGAAGGAGGATGGAAATATCTACAGGACGGAGATCTTCTCCAGGCTCAGACCGCATTTACCCTTGCAGTAGATCAGAATCCCCAGAATGTGGAAGCCTATCGAGGTCTCGCACAAACAGCGCTTCTTATGGGTGAACTTGCGGAAGCAAAAAAGTTAATTGACACGGCATATTTCATCGGTGGCAACTCGGCAAGGGTATCCTTCACTGCTGCGGAGATCGCGCTCGATCAAGGAGACCCACAAACTGCTGCAAACTTCGTTCTACAAGGCTTCAATCAGATCTTGAAGCATTCCAGCTCTTGGTCTTTCTACGGACGCACTTATGGAAGATTTTTCCCTGAACCAGATCTGGTACCTCAACTTTACCGATTAAACCTCAGTGAAAAAGAGCTGATGACAGTATCCGCAGTCATTGATTATCTCCGTGAACAATACAATTACGAGGAAGCCAACTTCCTTGAGATGAAATTGTCTAAGGAAGGATACACCGACTGAGTCCAAGGACGCAGTCGAACGGTTTTATTATGAAGTGTATTCTGGGGCACATATGCGGCCAGTCCAGCCTATGCAGGTTGCACGCCACCATCTCGCCTACACATTCATTGCCCGATCATCAGCTCCAGCGTATGATTGCCTAATATGGCTCATCAAAAAATAGCAATAACTCTTGTCCCCTCTCCCGACCATGCTTTTCCTGGACACCCGGAAAGCCCCGGCCGTTTTCGGTTTTTCGACCAACTTCAGAACAGTTCTATCTCTGACTCATTGGTCATCATCGATCCTGAACCTCTTCCCCCTGACACGGTAGAAAACGTCCACTCGGAACAATACATCCAGTCGGTAAAGGAAGCTGTTGGGCGTGCACCGACCTACCTTGACTACGGCGATACCTATGCTACATCCTCATCATTCGAAGCCGCACTCACTGCAGCTGGGGGGACTCTCTCTGTTCTAGACCAGATACTTGACGAAACTGTGAATACCGGCTTTGCGCTTGTCCGACCGCCCGGTCACCACGCAACCCAGTCCCAGGCGATGGGATTCTGCCTTTTTAATAACATCGCCATCGCCGCAAGACACGCTCAAATCCGAGGAATAGAACGGGTGATGATTGTCGATTTCGACGTGCACCATGGCAACGGCACTCAGGAGATTTTTGAAACCGATCCGAGTGTCTTATATTTCTCCACACATCAATTGGGGATTTACCCAGGCACCGGGCACCAAAAGGAAATCGGTCACGGAGATGGGGAAGGCTCGATCATCAATGTTCCCCTCCCCGCTCGCTCTGGAGATCAAGCGTTTGAGCGAGTCTGGGAGGAGATTCTCCCCGCTGCTGCCGAGCGTTTTTCACCGAACATCATCCTGGTCTCAGCAGGATTTGACGCCCATTGGGATGATCCGCTTGCAGGCCTTCAATTAACAACATCGGGCTATCATCGATTAAGCAATCGCCTGCTTGAATTGGCCGACCGATTCTGTGAAAAACGAATGCTCTTCGTACTTGAAGGTGGATATGCCCCCGAGACGCTCGCGGATAACATACAGGCGTGTCTTCATGCTCTGGCGCACAAACCACTAAACGAAGACCGGCTTGGTCCTGCACCTTTCGATGAACCATCCGTTAAAATACTTGTCGAAGGTATCCGTGAAATCCATGAGCTTTAACATTTTAAGGAACCCTTTCCTTCTGGCACGTTTCTTGTTACAAAGTTAGAATGATTTGGATGAGTCTGTGATATGCGAATTGGATTTTGTGTTCCTTCTTGCGCAATAAGAATAGATAAGGCATACTTTTGGTGAGGTTCTGCAATGGCAGAAATGGATTTACGCGCATATATAAAAGAAATTGACAACCTTATTGAACGCAATCAGTTGGATGAGGCTATCGCTCACTGTCGCCACATCCTTCAGATTTACCCGAAACATCTCGGTTCCTACCGCTTGCTCGGGAAGGCCTACCTCGAAGCGAAGCGATTCGGAGACGCCGCCGATATTTTTCAACGCGTTCTCTCTGCAATCCCCGATGATTTTGTCTCTCACATCGGCATGGCCATTGTGCGGGAAGATGAGGGTAATCTCGACTCTGCGATCTGGCATATGGAGCGAGCCTTCGAAACCAACCCCGCGAATCCTGCGATTCGACAAGAACTCTCTCGCCTTATAGGTCGACGAGATGGCCTCGAACCACACAAGATACGCCTTACTCGAGGAGCACTCGCTCGTCAATATGCGCAAGGAGAGCTTTACTCGCAGGCAATTGCTGAGCTCCGCTCGGCACTCGGCGAAGACCCCGACCGCCCTGATCTCGAAGTCCTACTGGGGAAGATGTATTGGCGAGCGGGTCAACACGCAGAAGCAAAGGATATCTTCACCCAAATCCTGGAAAAGCTCCCTTACTGTCTTGATGCTAATCGCTATATGGCTGCCATCTTCCAGGAGGAAGATAATAACGCGGAAGCCGGAAGATATCATCGGCATTTAGCAGCACTGGACCCGTACTTCGCATTCCTCGAAAGCGCGACCGATGACCCAAAGACTATCGACGCCAAGGCCGTTCGTATCGAGCGTTCGGGTTGGACTCCTGGTCAACCTCTCCCAACGGCCGAATCTGGCCCACCAGAATGGGTTGAATCCCTTGGTGTAGATTTAAGTGAAGCGGCGCCTACCCCACTTGAAGCTGATGATGCTCCCCCATGGATGGCAGAGATCGATCAATCTGCAACACCTGTGAGCACTCCAATTGCAGTATCAGCAGCCGCAGCAGCCGCCATTCAATCCGCTTCAGAAGATGAAATACCTGAGTGGATGGAGGAAGCAGGATGGGTTCCGTCCAGCGGCGAGGTTGAAG
>DAOUTT010000318.1 GCA_030668545.1 Anaerolineales bacterium
AATCTCGGATAGACGCAATTATATCAGAGCTATTTTCAACCCCTGGGTTGCGCGATACCCTTCAGGACAACACGGACTGAACTGGCGCTCACTAAATAATAAAGTGCAAGGATCAAATCTCCCGTATTTCGCCAGACTCCGGAGGTCAATTGCAACATCGATACGCTGATCTGTGATATCTTGTTTAAAATCGCACATTTAATACTGAATTACGACGAAGCAACGATGTGTTGATTAGTTTGCAGACAACTTGAAAGCCCCATCTTTCCAAGAGGGTTGTATGCTATTGAAATCTATTGAACTCCCAAAACCCAAATCCCGGGGATCGATCTCGCTAGAACAGGCGATAGGGGATAGAAAATCCATCCGCAGATATAAAAACCAAGCCCTTTCCCTGGAGCAAATAGGACAACTGCTCTGGGCCGGCCAGGGTCTTCGCGATGCGCTCGGTCAGCGCACGGTCCCTTCTGCCGGCGCCCTTTACCCGCTCGAACTTTACCTGGTCATAGAAGAAGGTATATACCTTTACATCCCGAATGGTCATCGCCTGGAGCCGTACGTTGAGGGTGACATGCGCTCCTCGCTGAGCAGCGCCGCGCTGGGGCAGGAATGTGTCGCTCAAGCTCCGGCGACATTGCTCCTGACGGCGGTATTCAGCAGGATCGAAACAAAATATGGAAAAGAACGCTCGCCTCAGTACGTCTACCTCGAAGCCGGTCATGCCGCCCAGAACATCTTATTACAGGCAACAGCCCTCGGGCTTCACGGCGTTCCTGTTGGAGCTTTCTATGAAGCGCAAGTGAACGAAGTCTTGCAGCTCCCGCTGGCGCATCATCCGTTATATATAATCCCTCTTGGATTTGCAGAAAAGGTCGGCTGATTGCCTATTGCATGACCCACTTAAAACGAGAGCAGAGAGTGCATTCGACTGCGCACCTAGAGGAGCTCCATCCATGGCGATTCTTGGAAAATCAATCTATAAATATACGGGAACATAATTCTTTTACTCTAGTGCTTCATCGAAGCAGAAACAGGAAGCGAGCAAATGGCAAAAAATGAATTCAAATCTGTAATTAAACGAAGTGGCGCCATCGTGCCCTTCAATAAGGAACGAATCGACAACGCCATCTATCGCGCCGCAGTATCCGTCGGTGGGCGCGATCGTGAGCGCGCCAAATGGCTTGGCGAGAAAGTTGTCGAATATCTTCACGAGAACCTACCGGAGGGGCACACCCCTCACATCGAAGAGATCCAGGACGCAGTAGAAAAAACATTGATCGAGAATGGTCACGCTCAAGTCTCCAAGGCGTACATCCTTTATCGTGAAGATCGAAATAGATCTCGACGTGAGGCTGGCAAACGGGCTTCGACTCACGGAGATAACATACCCTGGCGCAAGGTCTGGTATGTCCTTGACTGGGCAGTAAAACACGACCTTCACACAGTATCCGCATTAAATAAACGGATTCTGAGAGGTGATTTCCCTCATATCGTCCACGAGTCTGAATCCGCGTACGACGATAACGTCGAGACTGCAGCCCAGATGATCACCGAGCGCAAAGATGGGTTGAAGCTGGTGATCGTCAGCGGCCCATCGTCTTCTGGGAAAACCACAACAACAATCAAGATCGAACAACGTTTAAAAAAGCAGGGACTTCAATTCCGTGCCTTGAACGTGGATAATTATTTCTTCGACCTTGAAGAGCATCCGCAGGACGAATTCGGCGATTACGACTTTGAAACACCACAGGCGCTCGACCTGCAGCTAATAAATGATCACTTGCAAGCTTTAATTCGCGGTGATGAAGTGCTGATCCCATATTACGACTTCAAAGCGGGCCGCCGAATTCTAGACCAGACTCCGATGAAGCTGGAAGAGAATGAAATTCTCCTGTTGGACAGTCTCCATGGTCTTTATCCTCCCATGACTGAAGGCATCTCAAGCGCACAGAAATTCGCGATCTACCTCGAACCGCTGCTTCAAATGCGAGGGGACGACGACGAATACGTACGCTGGGCTGATTTACGCCTTATCCGCAGGATGCTAAGGGATGCAGACCATCGCGCTTATGATCCAGAGCGGACACTTCAGCATTGGCACTACGTCCGGGCAAGCGAGCTTCGCAATATCATCCCCAATATTGGCAGCGTCGACGTGATCATCAACAGCGCAATGCCCTATGAATTAGCGATTTATCGACATCGCCTATTGGGTAAATTTGAGGAGTGGGAGGTGAAGTACCGCGATGATCCTCTGCGCGAGGATGCATATAAGCGAGCCTCCAGGATCCGGCGCGTGCTAAATGAGGTTAAGCCTGTGGAAGATGAGTCACCCATACCCCTTGACTCAGTTTTGCGCGAGTTTATCGGCGGGAGCAGCCTATCCTACTGACCACTCTGGAACAAGAAATAGTAGGGATTATGAATTTTGGCGACATCTCTCAGAAAGATTCCCACCTTCGGCAAGAAACTCTGGTTTAACCATTCCGGCGTCTGTCCTACATGGAAAAGCTAAATTAAGAAAATTTGGGTGGAAGCGTTTGCTTCCACCCTTCTCATTGAAACCAACACAAAATCCTTGAAACCGTTCTACTCACGCATCTCTACCCCAACCCCTTGCCCAAAAAGGACGACCGCTCTCCTCACGAACCATTGTTAATAGCTGCGTAGTTAAGTCCTCGAAGCCACCAATCTCGAACTCATCGCCTTCATAGAAACCGTACAGTTTTAATTCGTTGCCGATTTCCGTAGTAAATCCCAACTCGAGGGCATGGGTCCAGGATTTACATTCGACGATCATCTCCTGGCCGTCTTGAAGCTGCAGGACCAGCTCTTCTTCATTCATGGATACCACAGTGCCGACGACTTCCAGCCATTCATCAACGGATGCTAATCCCTCGCCGCCTCTGCTCGTATCCTCCAACCAACTGCCGCTAGACTCTTCACTAAATCGACCCTGACCTCCACCCCTCGATACACTTTCCAGCATGTCAGTTTCAGCATAGGCGATACGACTTCCCTGACCCTGCTGAACTAG
>DAOUTT010000040.1 GCA_030668545.1 Anaerolineales bacterium
CCTGGGCACGTTGTGAGAATAATTCCACCGCAGGGTTCCTGGCAACAAGATCCAGCGTAGATTGGTGGGATAGGTCTGGAAGTGACAAAGGGTTTACAGGGAATTCAAACTCGCCTCTCACATGCAATATCTCACGACTGGAGATCAGAAATTTGATGTGAGTGCAAATTTCAAGCAATTGCGATACCTCCGGGGCTGCTTCGCTTACGTGCTCGAAATTATCCAGAAAGAGCAATATTGGCTTGTGCAGTAGATATTCTGCCAGCGTATCAAGGATGGGTTGAGCTCCACTATCACGTACACCCAGTGTTTGGGCAACCGTCGGTATGACGAGCGTGTGATCTATAATCGGCGCCAGGGGTACGAAGAAGGCGCCATCTGAGAATTCATCTAATAGGTTGGCGGCTAACTGTAATCCGAGTCGGGTTTTACCGGTTCCTCCAGCCCCGGACAAGGTGAGCAGGCGTATTTCTGATCGAGACAGGAGAGCCCGTGCAGATGCAAGATCCGCATCCCGCCCAACCAGGCTCGTTGGTTGAATCGGCAAGTTGTTGGGCTGAGCATCCAGCGATCTCAAAGCAGGAAAGTCGCTGGGTAATTCCGCAACGATCAATTGGAAAACGCGTTCAGGACGGCGTAAATCCTTCAGGCGGTGATCACCCAGATCGCGTAATCCCACACCATCAGCCAGGTCGTCCATGACCAGGGGCTTGGTCGTCTCCGAAAGCAGGACTTGCCCTCCATGCCCCACATGTGCAATCCGTGCTGCTCGATGGACGTCGATACCCAAGTAACCCTCTTCCCACGCTATAGGCTCACCCGTGTGCAATCCCATACGAATGCGAACATTCACACCTTCAGGCCAGTCGTGGGAATAGATAGCTTGCTGCGCTTCGACCGCCGCGGAAACGGCCTCAGTCGCCCGGGGAAAGGAGTAGAAAAAAGCATCTCCCTGGGTATCGACCTCCTGGCCTTCGTGGCGTGTGAAGACCTCGCGCAAGATGGTGCGCTGATCCGTCAGCAGGTTAGCGTAGTCATCGCCCAGCTGTGCCAGCAGCAGGGTCGAGCCTTCGATGTCGGTGAAAAGGAAGGTGACGGTTCCGGAGGGGAGTTCAGTGTTATTCAATGGCAGTACCTAAAGCTGGATTTGGAGTCGTGTGCGCAGACTTTTCTAAGGACTCGGTTCGATCTTATGCAATCAGCCATGCGAAATCCTGAAAATCTCGAGGATCTCATATGTTCTCCTACCGTGGGGATCGACAATAACATCTAATCGGCATTTTCCAACTGCGTTTGAGATGTTTTAATTTGGCGTACAAGGTGCGAAGACAAGAAAGAGCCCTTCAATTCAGCATCCTCCAATTGGTCGGCGAGCATGGTCACGATCCCCATCGCTTGATCGAGTACTTGAGCAGCTCTTTCCTTTTCATTAATTCTCATCAGGGCTTTCCCGAGACCCGCGAAGGCACGCAGTTGATCATAAGGGCGTTCGATTTCCTCCCAGATCTCTACCGCTTCGCGGAAATGTGCGGATGCCTGATCAGGGAGGTCCTTGGCTAAGGCCAGGCACCCCTGGGCTTCGGCGAGAGCCGCTTTTATCATGGGCACGTCTTGTTGTTGGTATGCTTGGTTAATACGGGAAACACAGACCTCTCCATTTTTCAGCGCAACACGCTTGCGGTGCATAAGGGCCCAATAGCACGCGTGCAACAGTGGCATGACGCTATCAATGTTGTAGAACGGCGTGGAACCGACGTGGTGGATTAACATCTCCACGTAATCGTCAGTTTTTGATTCCAGTCCAAGGGCTGAGAAGGATCGTATGAGTTCACCGAGGTAAGGAGCCACGGTTTGGATCTCGCCGGTTTTTAAGGCACCATCTAGCATTCGCTCCAGACGATCCCGCGCTTCGTCATTACAACCCAGATCATTGTCAATCACCACCAGAGCATGGTTCGCCCAAATCTGCCAAATTCCAAAAACCGATTTCTCGATTTCCGGAAGGTAATCGAGCGCCGTCTTCCAATGTCCCCCGAGCCAATCAATGGGAAGAAGCTTCAGAAAGGATTGGGACTTCACAAAACGGTTTCCGAGTTTATATGCAAATTGGATGTAGTCTTGGGCGAGTTCTCTGGCCTCTTGATTCCGGCTGTGGTCCATTAATCCTTCAACCAGATTGAAATAGGCTCGATTAATCAACCTGGGATCGTTCAGTTCAAGAGATAGTTGTAGGCTTTTAAATATGTAGGAATAGCCCTGCTCCTCGTCTCCGATGTCGCCGAGGGAACAACCGACCGTGTTGAGCGTGTTGATTCGAATTACTTCGTCTTGGAATCGCTCGGCCATTTCAAGAGCGCGCTCACCCATGGATATGGCTTGCTCGTGTTCTGCACTTAACATATACATGCGAGACATCAAAGAAAGTGTACCCGCCAACTCAACCGAATCGGGTTGATTTTCTAAGATCTCTAACGCTTCTTCGTACATATCTAGCGACGCTTGTCGATCACCAAGTCCCCAAAGGAGCGTTCCGATCCGGGCTTTTACCCGGCCTATTTTCAAAGGGTCTTCCAGTCGTTCATACACGTTGAGAGCTTGATGAGCATAGTCCATCGATTCCTTGATCGCGCCCTCCCCGAACGCCTTCCAACTTGCCCGCATTAGATAATCTGCGGCCTTCTCCAGTTCTTCTGCACGATGGAAATGGTGAGCGAGGAGCCCCAGCAAGTCTTCGACTCTATCCGCAAAGAGCTGTTCGATGGCTTCGCCAACTTTGCGGTGGAACTCGCGACGCCGTTCCACAAGCAATGAGTTGTAAGCCGCCTCCTGGGTTAAGGAATGCTTGAAGATGTATTCAAGCTCCGGTCTGCGCGTCTTCTCCCGCACAAGATCCACGCGCTGCAATTGTGCCAGATGCACATCCAATTCCCGCTCCGCCTCGGTGATCGACTCGAGGATGCGGTACAGAAAGCTCTTGCCGATCACCGCCGCGAGTTGCAAGGTGCGGCGGACGTCTTCTCCCAGGCGATCGATGCGGGCTTGCAGCACCCCATGCAGTGAATCGGGGATGCTGACCTGCGCGATTTCTTTCGTCGCCCGCCAGGTGGCTCCTTCATGAACGAGGACCCCCTGGTCGATTAAATTGCGGATGATCTCCTCCAGGTAAAAAGGGTTGCCCTCCGAGCGATCCATCATCAGCCGGCGAACGTCGTCGGGAAGATCGGCGACTTCGAGCAAGTGGTCAACCAACTTGTTTGAGTCGTTCTTGGATAGTCGCTTCAGGTTGATTTCCGTATAGCGGTGGCCGAAATCCGTCTCGGCCTGGAGCTTCGCCTTCCAGGAACCGTGATCGCGCTCGACGCGCATCAAGATGAGCAGCATGAGTGAGCATTGATCGGTCGCGCTGAATAAGTCCTCCAAGATTTCGAGACTCGATGGATCGGCCCAATGTGTGTCCTCAAAACAAAGAACGGTGGGTTCACGCTCCGCCATGCGAGTGAAATAGCGCCGGATGGATTTCTTGATCTGGTGTTTAACCGTCTCGCCGTCGAGCGTCTGGAACATCTCTTGTATGGCATCATCTTGTTTCAAGCCAAGGATGTGGAAGAGAAAGGGTAGGAACTCATCCGAATCGTCACCGAGCAAATCGCTGACACGGCGTCGCAACGCAGCCTTGACCTTAACTTCTGCATCGCCATCGGAAAGACCCAGATCGGCGAGGATGAGTTGGGTCATGGGCCAGAAGGAAAGTGCGCTTCCGTAAGAAAGCGAGCGCCCCTCGAGCCAGCGCAGGGACGAGGATGGAGCCGATGATTCTTCCTGCACGGTTTGTTCGACTTGCTCTATCGCTTCCTGCACCAGGCGGGTCTTGCCGATTCCCGCATCTCCCAATACGACGACGATTTGGCCCAAGCCTTGCTGCAGAGAATCCAGGGCTAACCTCAGACGCATCAATTCCGAGTCGCGCCCCACGAGAGGAGCACGCAGGCCTTCGATCCCGCGCCCACTGGATGGCTCGGCCTTGGCCTCGATAAGTTCGAATATGGCCAGCGCTGCGGCCTTGCCTTTAACAGGGACCTCTCCCAGATCGCGCAGGTTATACCCCGCTTCGACGCGTCGGGCGATCGCTTCCGATACCAGTATTTGTCCCGGTTCCGCTACTCCCTCAAGCCGCGCCGCTATGTTCACTGCATCGCCGACGGCCAGGTATTCGACATGCTCCTCGCTGCCTACTTCGCCGATTACGACTTCCCCTGTGTTGATACCCACGCGCATCTGGAAGTCGTCCACAAAACCGGACAGCTCAGACCGGTATTCGGTCATGCTGGCCTGGATATCCAGCGCCGCCCGTACAGCCCGTTCAGGGTCATCCTCGTGGGTAAGTGGAGCGCCGAAAAAAGCCAGGACCCCGTCACCCAACAGCTGGGCGATGGTGCCCTCGTAGCGGTAAACCGCCTCGCTCACGAGTTTGTGCGCCCCCTGCACGACCTCCTTCCACTCCTCCGGGTCGAGTTTTTCAGCGATGGCGGTCGAGCCGACGATATCGGTGAAGAGGATAGTCACCGGCTTGCGCTGACCTGGTATACCCCGTGGGTCCTGTCTTATTTTCTCCTGCAGCCCCTCGGGTGCGAGCTCACGCAGATCATCGAGGCGCTCCAGATCGGAGGTGTCATCGGAACCTTGTAGGGGCGTCGCACAGGCGGAGCAAAAACGAGCCTCAGGTGGGTTTTCCTGTTGGCATTTTGGACACAGCTGAGGCAGTGGATGGGCGCACATACTGCAGAAGCGTGCCTCTGGCGTATTTTCAGCGTCGCAATGTACGCAGTGCATGAGGTCTCCCGCTAAATAAGAGTCAACCTAAATAGATCGAAGTATTAAAATCAAATCTCAATAATGTTCCCCTATCCATATTATGGATGAAATTTCTACAGAACTTATAAGCGCCGTGAGGCGTGGCCGGAGGCAGGGTTCCAGCAGTAGCGTACAACGTCCATTCAATGAAATCAAGTTGAAGTTCAAATCGATCGTGAGGAAGGTACCACCCACGCCAGGGATTAAGCAGGTATTTTCAAGAGTTCAATCGCTCCCACCTCATCCTGGATGACGTGGTTTCTCTCTTCGAGGGGTTCTTTCGGTTCGATTGTTATGGATGCGCCTTCTTGGTTGTGCTATTGTTAGGATGAAACCACCCGCTCACTGTGTTGGTGGTTTTTTGCAGGAATGTGTGCGACTTGACAACAGCTTCAACTGCGTATGAGTCTTTAATCCACAGGAGTGTGATCGATGGAACTCACCCAAGTCTCTGAAGAACGACTACGAAGGATCTTTAAATCATTCAACCGCTTCATGCTCCTGCTCTGGCGGCTGGGTCTTGGCTCCTGGGGCAACGGGACGGAATTCGGCGGCTCCATTATGGTGATCAAACATACTGGAAGAAAGACCGGACTGACGCGCTACACGCCGGTGAACTACGCCGTTGTGGATGGGGACATTTACTGCACGGCTGGATTCGGGAGTGTTTGCGACTGGTACAGCAATCTAATGGCGATCCCGCAGGTTGAAATATGGCTGCCGGATGGCCGTTGGGCTGGTGTGGCCGATGACGTATCGGATTCGAAAGATCGCAGTGCACTCCTGCGGCAGGTGATCATCGCCAGCGGCTTCGCTGGACCGCTCTTCGGAGCGGATCCGAAGAAGCTGACCGATGCGGACTTCGAGAAATTAATGGACAGCTATCGCCTGATCCGCATCCAGCGTAAGGCTGCGGTTACCGGACCTGGCGGTCCCGGCGATCTGGCATGGGTCTGGCCGCTCTCAACCTTTATACTGCTGCTTCTGTGGCTCCGGCGCAGACGGAGTTCCACTAAATAAAACAAACGAAACTGAACTCTCCCAGCGGACGATCAAGCGTGGAAACCGAAATAAAAAAAGAAGCCCCCGAATATCAGGGGCTTCCCTTTTGTTTTGTGCGTCTCCTATATAGCGGTTACGTCGACAGCCTGTGGGCCTTTTTCACCTTGTTCGACGGTGAACTCCACCTGCTGGCCTTCCTGAAGGCTCTTGAAGCCTTCGCCCTGGATCGAAGTGTGGTGGACAAAAACATCATCGCCTTCTTCGCGTTCGATGAAACCATAACCTTTGCCATCATTGAACCACTTGACCGTTCCTTGAACTCGCTCGGACATGATTTGCTGCCTCCTTATGGCGGATACTGAGGTGCCTGTCTCGTTCCCGACGGTCGGGTTCATTGAACCGAACCGACCTGAGCTGCATTTGCTCAGGCCGTGGTCAATCGACGTCCAGACAGAACTCACATGCAACCTTCACTGAAAATAATAGCATTGTTTTTGGCATTCGCAAAGGATTGTTTTATTGTCTGGACAAGCAAGTTTACCCTCGCAGACTTCAATGTAGGACGAAAACTTAAGGGAAAGGTGGATGGTTAAGTTCTTGTGCAGCCTCTTCGGGCATATTCTTTTGACTTGTGAGCTCCCGCTGCTGCTCGATCAACATGGTCAGCAACACGAACTCAAACGGGGTGAGATGAGGCAGGAGATGTGATCGTGAACTGTGCTCCTCGACATAGGAGATCAGGTTGCCGACGAGATCTCGATCTGTCTCGCCCAGCGATTGGCGGAACGTCTCCATGCTGGCAATCATCGCCTGGATCTCATCTTTCTTTTGAACCTGCGGATAGATGAAGAAGCGCTTGTGAGCGGGGTTATTGTCCATGGAGCGATGATCTCACAGGGGCAGGCCTGTGAAAATCCCATCATTGGGGGAACTGCGCGGGGGATTTATCCATGTTTTTATTGGACTCAAAATTGGGGAGGTTCGTGGGTTAATAGCGCAAGCCGCCTGGGAGATCCCGCAACCATGTAGGTTTCGGGGAGGCGGCTCGCGCAATTATCTTAACAGAAAAACTCACTCTTTTATCCGACCCTTAACCTACGTTTTTACGACGCTAGTGTTAACATTAACAATCATCCGCGGTGAACTAGCAATGTCCTTCAATCTGATGCGATCAAGCCTGCTGAGCTTCTTCTTCAGTAACAGCGGCGAAGCGTCTCTGTGTGCTCATATGGAGCGAGAGAAAACCGATTACGGCGATCGCACAAGAGATTCCAGCCGCATACCAAACCCAGTCCGGATTGTAATTGTCCAAGATCAGACCAGCGGACCACGGACCTATCGTTGAAGGGACTGCCCAGGCTAGAGAGTAGAAAGCCATGTAGCGACCGCGCATATCCTCTGGGGCAAACCGTGCGGCTAGAGCCTGGCTTATGGGCATAACGACCATCTCTCCGAAGGTGAGCAGCAGGATGGCCACGACGAAAAGCCAGTACGCGGAGACGAAGCCGAACATCGCCAGTCCGACCATATACAGCGCGGTTCCTACAGCCATCATAACCATGGGGGGGCGGTCCCTTACACGGCGAGTGACCCAGAACTGAAGCAGGACAACAAAGAGGGCATCAATGCTTAAGAGAGCCCCGTAACCTCGCGCGGGAACACCATGGGAATCACGTAGATAGACCGAGAGTGTATTGTACATCTGCTGGTAAGCGACCAACATGAGCATCGATACCAGCAGGTAGACCAAATAGAGACGATCCGCGAGTACAGCTCGATAACCGACGAAAGTTTGAACAAGGGTTTTCTTTTGTTCTGTTTCCGACTCCTGAGGTTTAGTTTCAGGGATCGAACGGAAGACGATGAAAGCGACGATGAGACTGGTGATGGCGTCAATGATAAAGAGCATCAGATAGGATCTGCCCGCGATAAGGCCACCGATCATCGGACCGAAAATCCAGGATAAATTGGCCGCCACGCGCAGTATCCCGAATCCTTCGGTGCGCTTCTCCTCGGGGAGTATGTCGGCGACCATAGCCTGATGCGCTGGACCAGCAATGTTCGAGAGAGAACCGACGACGATGGCGAGTAGGTAGAAATGCGAGAGCTCGTTCACCAATCCCATCGAAACACTACTCAACGCGCTGAAAACCAGGCCGAAGAGAACCATTCCCCGGCGGCCAAATTTATCGGTAAGCGCGCCGCCGATCATGCTCCCAACCAGGCCAGCGATCGAGAAGATTGCCAGCAGCACACCAGCCTGGGTCATACCGACGTTGAATTTCTGGGTGATGTAGAGGGAGAAGAAGGGGAAGATCATCGTCCCACCAAGGCGGTCGATGAACGACGCCCCGACGAGTGTCCAGAAGGTGCGTGGAAATTCGTTGTAGGTATCTTTGATCCCGGCGAACACCAGTCTTATCCCGTTTACTTTCTTGATTAAACCTGATTGTGAAGGTTATTCAACTCGATCGTAAGAGGCGAATAGTTGCCCCAAACCTTCAATGCCGTATGGGTCGAAATATAGCGTGTTGAGCTGAAGGTCTATAGGCGGGTCGAGTAGTGGTCCCTCGAGGATGCTCGCGTACGGCGCGCCTCCCAGAAGACGGTTCGCAAAGGTCAAATAGAGGCGATCCAAAACGCCGCTTGAAGCGAGCAGGTGCAACACCTTCGGACCTGCGCCCGAGTATGCCGTCCGGTAGCCGAGCTCGGTCAGATGGGCGCATAGTTCTTGCCCATCGACCCTCTCCTCGCCGGCGAAAAGGATTTTTGCACCCTGGTCTTGAAGACGCTGGATCTGGTCCGCATCGGCTGATTTCGTTGTGAAAATCAACAGCGAACGGTCGTCTCCCAGCAGAGTGGGGGGGACGTCGAAATCCAGCCGGCTGCTGATCACGGCTAGATCGGGTTGAGATGAAAGGCCTCGGCTTAGGCGCCAATTCCGTAAGTCCTCGAATTGTGGATCGTCATAGATTTTCAGGATTTCCTGCTTGACGCCCGTGGCGTATTGACGCAGGTAACGCCCGGAGGTGATCAGGATGTCTGTTTGTACAGCCAGCTCTTGAAAAAGACGCCAATCGCGCGGGTTTGTGATCGCCTCGGCTAAGGTAACCCCCTTGCCGGATGGATCCGGAACGGCGATGCGTCCATCCAGACTGCTAACGAAATTTGCGCATACGAATACGCGGTCGAGTGCTTCCGCACGTGCGCGCAGGTTGTGTTCAAGATAAAGACCTCGCAGTGAGACTTCACGGCTGGGAGCAGGGTAGAGTTGAAGGATCTTGTCGTTCAAGTTGAATCTCCTTGAATCTTTATTGGCTGGAGTGGGTTATATCGGACCGGTGGTGGGGCTTGCTAATAATTAGCCTTATTTGGTCCCAGTCGAAATCTTTGATACCGCAATCACATTGCCAGCAAGTATAAGTACTACTCCAAATACGGCTTGAAGGTTCCAGATTAAATCCTCAAATATCGTGGAGAGGGCCAGAGCGACGATCTGAAAGAGGATGGTAACATACGCCGCCCTGCCCGGTCCGATGCGACCCAATAAGGTGAGGTAGGTGCCGAAAGCGATCACTGAGCCGAAAAGCGCAAGGTAGACCAGTGAGATAACGTAAGGCGCAGAGGGGTCAAAGGTCAGCTCGGTACCCTGGAAAAGCACCAGGAGGAGCGTAAAGATTGTTCCATAGGTCATGCCAAGTGTGTTCGATTGCAGCACAGGCAACCCGCTGCGTTGGTTGCGAGCCGCCACGATATTTCCCAGAGAAGCAGAGAGCGTAGCGCAAATCGCGAAGGTTAGACCTAATGCCCTGCCGCTGGATAAGTCAAAGGACCTCAATTCAGACCAAAAAACGAACACGAGGCCTAACAGCCCAATGAGACCGCCAAGCATGACCCGGAGTCGGATGGGGTCCTTCAAGATGATCGCGCTGAAGATGACGTTGGTGATTACGATGCCGGAGAAGACGATTGCGACCAAACCGCTTGTCAGGTATCCCTCGGCGAGGTATACGAGTATGTAGTTTAACGAGAAGAGGAAGAAGCCTTGCAAGGCCATGAACGCATGCTGCCGGCGCGAGAAGCGCATAGGTAAGCGGCGGAGAGTTGTATAGAGCCAGAGGATCCCGGCTGCAATCGTGAAGCGGTATACGATCGAGAGTGCAGGCGGCACGATGCCCAACTGGAATTTAATGGCCAGCCATGTCGAGCCCCAGATGAGAACGGTGATGAGATACAACAGGGTGTTCGGCACCCAAGTTCCTCCAGTTGAAAGAAGGTGAATTATACAATCCTGTAGCGGATGAGGCGATAGCGGATGGGGGGTGTAAAATTCTGACAAATCCAAAGGTGGAGATTGTTCGCTTGGAAGGAAAGGTTCCTGGCCAATGTCATTCTGAGGTACCCTTCGACAGGCTCCCCACTCCCTTCGGTCGGGGACTTCGCAGGATAAACTCCGTGCCGAAGAATCTCGTTCCCGGATAGAAGCACCCGTCTGATCGAAGAACGAGATGCTTCACTTCGTTCAGCATGACAAGTTCCTTCATGCTGTCATTTCGAGGAGCAGAGGAAGCGAAGTGCCCGAAGTGACGAGAAATCCCTGAGACGACGCGATTCCTAATTCAGGTCCCTTTGGAAAGGAATCCATTCATTTTCAGAGAAGGAACTCCTATGAGTAAC
>DAOUTT010000076.1 GCA_030668545.1 Anaerolineales bacterium
ATCCGCTAATTCACCAGAATCGAGTGAGTCCCTGCGGATGATATCCAGCCACAGGGACTGACCTAGTGAATGAACAGATTGGATCGGGTCCATCGTCTGCTCCAGCAAGAGCCATTTCCCTTAATATCTTAATCTACCGATTCGAGGCAAACACTCCGGCCCCTTTTTCAAACCCATGGTTGGAAACGCCTTCACTCGAGAAGCGAAAATGCACAGAGTCGCGATTTTCCGGTCTAATAACCGGGCACGTTCATGGCTTATTTGCCAGAGGCTTCGATCCGCGCCAGGACTTCCTGGGCTTTCTGGATAACATTATCCGCTGTCAATCCAAAGCGTTCGTATAGCTCCTCGAATGGCGCCGATTCTCCAAAGTGATTAAGGCCGATAATCGCTCCGTCGTCACCAACCCATCGCTCCCACCCAAGCGTGATGCCGGCCTCAATTGCCACGCGGGCCCGAATCGCTCCCGGAAGAACCTGTTGTCGATACTCCGCGGATTGAGCTTCGAATAGCTCCCAAGAAGGGAACGAAACGACGCGAGTCGAGATGCCGTCGCCCGCGAGCTTTGCGCCAGCTTCGAGGATGATCTCGACCTCCGACCCCGAAGCCATCAAGATAAGCTGTGGCGGCCTCTCCCCTAGATCTGCCAGGACATATGCGCCCTTCTGTAATCCCTCAGCCGATCCGAATTTCGCCCGGTCGATTGTCGGCAGCGCTTGACGGGTTAACGCCAGTGCCGTAGGCCCATCATCCCTTTCCAACGCTGACATCCAGGCTTGTGCGACCTCATTCGCATCCGCAGGTCGCAAAACGACCATATTGGGGATCGTGCGCAGCGCGGTTAGATGTTCAATGGGTTGATGCGTGGGTCCGTCCTCCCCCAGACCAATCGAATCATGTGTGAACACATAGATTACACGCTGCTCCATTAATGCAGCCAGGCGGACCGCCCCGCGCATGTAGTCGGAGAAAACCAGGAAGGTCCCACCGAAGGGGATGAGCCCGCCGTGAAGAGAAAGTCCGTTCAGGATCGCTCCCATAGCGTGTTCGCGCACGCCGAAATGAAGGTACCGCCCGCGGCGGTCATCCGCCGTGAATGACGTCTCACCCTCCAGCGCGGTCTTGTTCGAACCGGTCAGGTCAGCCGATCCGCCGATCAATTCTGGAATGACGGGCGCTAACGCGTTCAGGACCTTGCCTGATGAGGCGCGCGTTGCCATCCCTTTCGCGTCGCTGTTAAAAACAGGAAGCTTTCCTCTCGCCTCAACGGGGAGAATTCCAGACAGGGTTCGTTCAAATTGCGCGTGCAGTTCAGGGTATGCCTCTCCATAACTGGCCAGTCTCTCCTGCCATGATTCATACGCCTCGAGATTGCGTTGGGCACCAGCGTGGAAATGCTCGCGCACATCATCGGGAACGAGGAACGAAGGCTCTTGCGGCCAACCCAATTTCTCCTTCGCGCCGGCGAGTTCTTCCTCCCCGGGCGGCTCGCCATGTGCTTTGGCGGTGCCCTCCTTGGTCGGAAGACCATAACCAATAATTGAGCGGGTTACGATCAATGAGGGGCGACCATCCGCTTTCGCGGCTTCGATGGCGCGATCGAGCGCCTCCAGATCGTTGACATCCGCGACCTGCTCGACATGCCATCCGTATGCCTCAAAGCGTGCGGCGCGATCCTCGGTAAAGGAGATATCCGTGCTGCCATCGATGCTGATCCGGTTGTCATCATAGAGATAGATCAACCGACCAAGTCGCAAATGCCCGGCAAGTGAGGCCGCCTCGGAAGCGACGCCCTCCATCAAGTCACCATCCGAAACAATGGCATAGATGAAGTGATCGACGACGTCGTAGTCATCACGGTTGTAAAGCGCAGCGAGGTGTTCCGCGGCGATTGCCATACCAACACCGGAGGAGAATCCTTGCCCGAGGGGTCCCGTGGTCATCTCCACTCCTGGTGTCAGCCCATGCTCTGGATGACCCGGAGTCTTGCTACCCCACTGCCGAAATTGCTTGAGTTCTTCCAGTGGAAGATCGTATCCACTCAGGTGCAGCATGGCATACAACAGCATAGAACCATGTCCGGGGGAGAGGATGAAACGATCGCGGTCTGGCCATTGCGGATCTGCGGGGTTGTACTTCATATGCCGCGTATAGAGCACATACGCAGCTGATGCCATCCCCATGGGAAGACCCGGGTGACCGGAGTTGGCTTTCTGAACCGCTTCCGCGGCCAGAAATCGTACCGTGTTGATTGCTTTTTCGTGCAGTTCCTTTGTTGCCATCGATCGCTCCATTATTTGTGATGATTCTTCATGATGAATTGAGATGGTGATAACAACCAAACTCACCTGCCGCTATGAAGCGCAGCGCAATAGCGGTCGGGAGGTTTCTCCTGAGCGAAGCTGAAAAGCAACGCTTGGTTAGGTTTTGTTGTTATGTTCCACAGTTATAACTACATTTCCCTTTTTCTCCCCTGTCTCGACATACCTGTGCGCCTCGGCCATCTGTTCCAACGAATAGCGTCTATCAATAACAGATTTAATCTTTCCAGCCTCAATAAGCTCTCTGAGGAAAATTAAATCTTCAGTCGTTGGGCTTGCTGTCTGCATGATTACTTTCTTGCTGCTTGTCATTCTGGTCAATGGTCCTCGAACCATCTGTGACCCCAGAGGATTAGCCAAAAGATAGGTTCCGTTTTGCGTTATCGATCTTTCACTACGTGAAAACGAAATCATGCCCACCACATCAAAAATTACATCATAGACCTCACCACTTTTAGTGAAATCCTCTTGTGTGTAATCAATGACCTGGTCTGCACCAATCGAGCGCAGCATGTCCAATTTCCCCGTGCTATCCACGGCAGTCACTTCAGCCCCAAAGTGCTTGGCAAGCTGGACCGCATAAGTCCCGATACTTCCACCCGCACAATTAATCAAAATCTTTTGTCCGCTCTGGATATTTCCTTTTCTAAGAAAATGCAATGCATCTCGTCCCCCAAAAGGAACGGTGGCAGCTTCCTCATAGGTCATATTGGCCGGCTTTATAGCCACTCCCCCTTCCATCTCTCCAGGTTCTTCAGGCAGACATAAGTACTCTGCATTAGCACCAAATCCCAAACCGGCAGATCCGAATACCTGATCACCTTCTTTAAATCGGGTTACATCTTTGCCCACTGCTTCAATTTCTCCGGCTAGCTCAGTCCCCAGAATGGAATTTTCTCTTGGTTTTAAGAACCCCCGCCACAGTCGCATAGGGAGACTGAGATAAATCGGGAAATTGAGACTACGAATCTCACAATCCCCTGCTGTTACTGTTGTCGCATGTATTCGTATCAGGACTTCATCGTCCTTGGGAGTAGGTTTTTCTACTTCTCTTAGTTCAAGAACATCCGGTGGTCCGTATTTTGTCCATACAATTGCTTTCATAAAAATTTCCTTCAAAACTACTTCTACCCGGTCATTTTAATATAGTTCACTACTATCTTCCCTATACGCTAGCAAAACCTAACATGCTATAGGTTCAACCCATGTCTTATATAGACGATCCGAGAGCCCATTTTCTTCTCAATACGCAGGTTAAGTTGAAAGAGCATTTTCAGCCACAGTTTCACCCGTGAAATATCAGGAAGCGGATCTACATGCACCCCGCCCAGATGGAATAGAAAGGAAACTATCCCTGAGCGAGGGCGACGAGTCCAGGATCAAGTCTCTCTATCCTTGCGGACGATCCAGCCCATAACCCAAAGAACCACGGCTATCAATAGTGCCGGTATCAGGGTGACGCCCATGCAAAGCAGCGATAACTGAGCCGCCCCGCGCCCATAGAAGACCCAAATGAGCACGTTGCCGACGATCAAGACCAGGGCCAAGCCGCCCAGAACAAGCCGGAATGTGGTCCCGCTCGCGTACGCACGCAGGTCCCGTCCTTCGTTTGTTTGCTCAACTTCATTCGAATTCTCGTCACGTGGATTCAGTTTTCACCTCGCTTTGTTGAGGCATCTCGTCCCTAGTTAGGTCAATGTTGAATTCCCAGAGCCCTGGGCTTCCCCCATCTCTGTCCAATTCTTTCCTAGGAGCGCTTCAACAATCATCCGCGCATCATCAAGTGGATCTTCTGGGAAAGGCAATGTATGGTCGAGACTCACACGTGCCGTCAGTCGAGCTGCAGCGGCACGAACATCGTCCGGGGTATCAGCTTGCTGCGCCAACCATTGCAGCATCTCATAAGCATTCGCCTCGATCTCACGCTCCTCGTTTAAACTGCGCGTGAAGCTCACCGCCCAACCAGCAGCCCGTCGAGCGCAGACCCTCGCCCGCCCCTCATTGCCCTCAATCCGTGCCTGATCGGCATCTTCTAATTCCCTGCGTATCGTTCGCTTGAGTGTAAGCAGATGGCCGCTCAAACTCTCTGGCATCGATTGTTCCCTTCTCGTGAATATGGCCTCTCCGGCGATTCTCGCCCGGGAGTCGAAATACTACACAACAGCCTCTCCCTAAATGGTAAGATGAGCGCAGGTTAAACGCCAGCTAAAGGAGAAAGCAATAATGCGCTTTAAGGATAAGGTTGCCTTGGTAACAGGATCAGGCCGGGGGATCGGACGAGCTATCTCCTTGCGTCTGGCCGCAGATGGAGCCGACATCGTTGTGAATTTTTTCCGCAACCGGACCCCAGCGGAAGATACAGCCGAGGAAATCCGCGCCTTAGGGCGGAAGGCAGTCGTCATCAAAGCCAATGTCGGCGACCTGGAGGAGCTCGAGAATCTGTTTACCGGCGCGGAAGAAGCATTCGGTGGCTTGGATATATTCATCAGCAACGCAGCCTCCGGATATAACCGTCCAGCGTTAAAGCAGAAACCGAAGGGCTGGGAGTGGACGATGAACATCAACGCTCGTTCACTACTATTTGGCGCTCAACACGCCGCGCGGCTTATGAAATCCCGCGGCGGTGGCGCGATCGTAAGCCTCTCCAGTCCAGGCGCTTCTCACGTCATTCCCGACTACGTCGTCGTTGGGGCCAGCAAAGCCGCAATCGAAACCATCACTCGATACCTCGCCGTCGAGCTTGCCCCATTAGGTATCAGAGTGAATGCTGTTTCGCCGGGTGTCGTGAGGACAGATGCCTTGGAGCATTTCGACGTAGCACAGGATGATTCTGTAATTAAGCGTGTCTCATCGATAACACCCGCCGGTCGACTTGTGACTCCGGAGGATGTTGCCGATCTGGTCGCTTTCCTATGCTCCCAGGAGGCGAACATGATCCGGGGGCAGACGATCGTCATCGACGGCGGATTCATCTTATTGGGAGATCAGAGCTCTCGTTAGAAAGACCGACCGAGAACCCTGATCTAATATCATAACGACTTGAGCGGCTAGACCGCCAAGCTAGATGTGTCCCTGGCGATGTGCGCTAGGAATTCTTTGCGGGTGATGTCATTGGTCTTGAAGGTCCCGGTCATGGCACTGGTGACCATGCGTGCATTGGCCTTCTTCACCCCGCGGATCTTCGAGCAAAGATGCAGGCCCTCAACGACGACAGCGACACCCTGGGGGTGGATTGCCGCCTCGAGGAAATCCGCGATCTGGCGCGTCATCCTCTCCTGAACCTGCAGCCGCCGAGCAAATAAATCGACGACGCGCGGTATTTTTGAGAGGCCAATGACTTTGCCGCTAGGAAGATAGGCGATGTGTGCACGCCCGATGAAGGGCAGCAAGTGGTGCTCGCACATGCTGTAAAATTCAATGTCGCGGACAATGACCATGTCGTCATAGTCCACCTCGAAAACAGCTTCATTAATGAGTTCATGTGGGTCTACGCGATATCCCGCAAGAAGTTCATCATACATACGGGCGACACGTTCGGGAGTGCGTTCCAGACCTTCCCGGCAGGCATCTTCTCCAAATGCTTTGAGAAGTGAACCCACCGCGGCTTCAATTTCTGGTTTCGCTACACCGACGCCATCCAAGAGTTCCGCCGCAGCATCAATATTGTGCATAATATTCTCTCTCCTCATATGGTGCCTATTGCTAAAATCCTATCACAAACGCAATCCACTCTGGGACAGGAATTATACACGGGCACCCCTCATATTGTGAGATACTGTGTAAAATAGCTCCAACGAAGAAGCCAATCTCTCTACTGCTTTGACGATTCACAATACACTTATCTTACCTACGATCATCATTCTCAGCATTGAACAGATCGAGCGTTACGAAGGGATGGAACTATGAGCGAAGACCGCATCATCATCAAGGATTTGCTGCTGCGTGGAATCATCGGGATCAATGACTGGGAACGCGAAAAAAGACAGGACATCCTGATCAACATCACCCTATCTGGTGACCTGCGAGCCGCCGGCGAGAGCGATAAGATCGAGGACGCCATCAATTACCGGACAATAACGAAGAAAATTATCCAGCATGTCGAGGAGTCAGCCAGGTATACAGTTGAAACCTTAGCCGCCGACATCGCCAAACTGTGCCTGAGCGCAGAGGGGGTTCAGCGCGCGCAAGTTCGGGTTGAGAAACCGGGAGCCTTGCGATTCGCGAAGTCAGTCGGTGTGGAGATCGAGCGGAGCCTGAGCGACTTTGACTGAACTTGCGTTTATCGCCTTAGGTTCGAATATCGATCCTGAAATAAACTTGCCGCTCGCAGCAGCGCGGCTCTCAGAACTTGGCAATCCCAATGCGGTTTCAAAGGTCTACCAGAATCCCGCCATCGCCGACGAGCCACAGCCGGATTACCTTAACGCAGCGGTCTTAATTGAAACCACACTGGACCCCTTGACGATCCGCGACAAATTGCGTGAGATAGAAGCAGACCTGGGGCGCATTCGCACGGAGGACAAGTTCGCGCCGCGGACGATCGATTTGGATCTGTGCTTATTAGGGGATCGTGTGCTCGATCATGAGCTGATATCCCTCCCAGACCCCGACCTATTGAAGCGAGCGCATCTTGCGGTGACGCTCGCTGAACTCCGACCGGATTTCCTTCACCCGATAACAGGAGATTCCCTAGAGGAAATCGCTAATGAATTACAGAAGGATGCGGAACTCAAACCCAGGCCCGACATTGTTCTTCAGGGCCACGAATAGCAAGCCCAATGACTGTTTCTAGGTATGAGGAGATTAGAAAAACAGATCATGTCTAGTCAAACCGCTGATGTCGTCATCTGTGGGGCTGGGATAGCCGGGATCTCGGCAGCATATTATCTAACTCGTGATTCAGCAGTGCGAGATGTAGTCCTGGTCGACGAAGGAGCGCCCCTATCGTTGACGAGCGATAAGTCGACTGAATGTTACCGGAACTGGTGGCCGGGGCCGGGCGACGCGATGGTGAGCATGATGAATCGCAGCATTGACATACTTGACCACCTGGCAGATGAGAGCGGGAACACCTTTCACCTCAATCGTCGCGGTTACCTCTTCGCAACGGCTAATTCAGAAAGGGTCAACGATTTCCGCACACAGGCCGAGGATGCCGCATCCTTCGGAGCGGGTCCGCTCAGAATCCACGACGGTAGCTCGAACGGATTAACCTACACGCCGGCGCCAGCAGGTGGCTACCTGAACCAACCGGTGGGCGCGGATCTTATCACCGATGCAAATCTCATCCAGACCCATTTCCCCTATTTAGCCGAAGACACCGTTGCCGTTATTCACCCCCGCCGCTGCGGCTGGTTCAGCGCCCAGCAGCTAGGCATGTACATGCTCGAGCGTGCCCGACAGAACGGCGCTCGCGTAATCCAAGGGCACATCGATGCGGTCCAAGTAAGCGGTGAGCGGGTTTCAGGGGTTGTAATCGCCGGGGAAAGTGGGAGCCAGGTAATTTCGACTCGCCATTTCATCAACGCTGCCGGGCCTCATCTTAAGTCGGTGGGGCGATTGATCGACGTCGATCTTCCCGTGTTCTCCGAACTGCACGCGAAGATATCGTTTCGCGACCACTTGGGTGTATTCCCGCGCGAGGCGCCTCTTCTAATATGGAGCGATCCACAAGCTCTGAGTTGGACGGAAGAAGAGCGCCAGATGCTCAATGAAACTGAGGATACCCGCTTCATGCTCGATCCATTCCCTCAAGGGGTCCACGCCCGAGCGGAAGGTCCCGCGGACAGCCCGATCGTTTTGATCCTATGGACGTACCATACAGAACCAATCCCACCGACTTTCCCGATCGTGGTTGACCCCTTCTACCCTGAGATCGCACTGCGTGGATTGGCGAGAATGCTCCCGGCGTTGGAAGTTTATTTCGAACGCCCACCCAGACCCCATATCGACGGCGGTTATTACACAAAAACAGAGGAGAACCGCCCATTGGTTGGTCCGCTCCCTGTGGAAGGTGCCTGGGTCATCGGTGCACTTTCTGGTTTCGGTTTGATGGCCTCCCCTGCTTGCGGTGAGCTGCTCAGCAAACACATCACCGGCAGCGATC
>DAOUTT010000338.1 GCA_030668545.1 Anaerolineales bacterium
ATAAGGGCTGTACTTCGTGTCAACCGGCGCGCTTATCCGTATCCATTCAAATGGAACGCCGAGAGCTGCGGCAGCCATCTGCGCTGCAACGGTGAACGTTCCCTGACCGATCTCCTGGCCTCCAACTCCCAATGACACCGTGGCATCTTCGTTCAGACGCAGCCATGCCGAAGATCCAGCGTTGGGAGGCATGGCCGGCGCTTTCCAGGCGATAGCCAAACCCTTGCCTCGCACCTTATGAGCTGCGCTTGGAGGTTCCTGAATCCCCCAGTCGATGGCCTGCTTTACTTTTTCGATACACTCTGTAAGACCGATCGGGTGCATGATCATGCCGGTGACGTTCGCATCGCCACTACGCAGGCAGTTCTTCAGGCGAAATTCCACTTTGTCCATGCCCAGTTCATCGGCCACGATGTCCATTATCTGCTCAATCCCCCAGTGAATCTCAGGCATTCCGAAGCCGCGCATTGGGCCGCCAACCGGGTGATTGGTATAAACACAATATGAATCAGTTTCCACATTGGGAATCCGATAGGGACCTGTAGAGGAATAACCGCTGGCGCGAGTGATATTTACCCCATACTCAGTGTATGCGCCTGCATCCCAATAATAGTTAGTCTTCATGGCCAGGATTTCGCCATTCGCTTTCGCGCCGACCTTCGTCTTGGCAATCAATCCCTGGCGGACGAAAGAGCAGAAGAACTCCTCTTCCCGCGTTAGACGAACCTTGACCGGCTGGCCAGGGACAGCCCTCGCCATCACGACGGCGGTCCCTTCCACGGAGACGCCGGCTTTTGATCCAAATCCACCGCCGACATATGGCGCGATGACGCGAATATCACTCTGCGAAATACCTAGGGCTTCGGCGATGAGATTGCGTTGGGCGAAGGGTGATTGACTGCTGCTCCAGATGGTGATTTTCCCCGCTCGATTGAACTGTGCGACAGCCACATGAGGTTCGATGGGCACATGCTGCACATGTGGCACCTGAAACTCACGCTCTACAATGACCTCACATTCTTTCCATGCGCTTTCTACATCACCCTTCCTAACCTTAAAATGGTTGGCAACGTTCGTACCGGGTTTGGGATCGATGAAATCGACAACGCCGTACGTTCCGAGGTCGGGGTGCAGGAGCGGGGCGTCGGAATCCATGCCACGTAGAGGATTCACGACCGGCTCTAAGACTTCATAGTCGACTTCAACCAACCGGCAGGCTTCCTCAGCGATAGCATCGGTTGTGGCAACCACACCTACGACTGGATCACCGACAAAGCGCACGCGGTCACGGCAGAAGATATATCGATCTTTAAGATATAGTCCGATGTGTTCTTCGCATTCCTCACCGGTGACTACGGCTCGCACGCCGACCAATGCCAGCGCCTTACTCACATCAACACGCTTAATCAGCGCATGCGGATGAGGGCTTCGTACAACACGTCCATACAAAAGGCCTGGACCAAACTGGAGGTCATCTGTAAACACCGCCTCACCAGTGACTTTTTCAAGCGCGTCGATGCGAGGCACGCTTTCTCCAATCGGTGAGGGAACAGTTTTCATGTCTCTAGAATCAGCCATGTTAACTTCCCTCCTGTGCAACGGCTTGGATCGCCTCTACGATTCTTATGTATCCGGTACAGCGGCATAGATTTCCTCTAAGCGCGTTCTTAATCTCATCTACCGTCGGATCCGGGTTGCGATCTAATAGAGCTCGTGCTTGAAGGAGAACTCCCGGTGTGCAGAATCCGCACTGCGTTCCCGTTAATTCGATGAAAGCTTCCTGAAGCGGATCCAGCTTACCATCGCTCGCCAATCCTTCAACCGTGCGAATGTTGACGCCATCCGCTTCCGCTGCTAGAACCAGACAGGCGTTAACGGGCTCTCCATCCATCAGAACCGTGCAAGCGCCGCATTCACCAGCGTCGCAGCCGCTCTTCACTCCCGTGAGGTTTAAGTGTTCGCGAAGGAAAGTGAGCAATGTCATATTGGAGGGAACTTCGCGGGTTTCCTCGACCCCATTAATGGTGAAGGAGATCGCATGCTTCTCCATCTAGGCCTCCTTCTTTAGCAACGACCAGACATCAACCAAGCCTCGCCGGGTGAGTTCTTTCACCATCGCATTGCGGTAGCGGGCCGAGGCGCGCACATCATCGATCGGTGTCGCTGCATCCTCGGCTGCCTCGGCTGCCATCCCAATCACCGCTTCTGTAATGGGGCTCTGTGCAAGGATCTCCTCCGCCTCAGGAACTCGAATGGGAGTGGGAGCGACGGATGCAAGCGCGATCCGGAAGCGGAAATCGGAAGGCTCATCCTTTTCCGGGTAACCCATCACGGCAACGCCGACGATTGCCAGATCTCCGCCTGCATTGCGCCCGATCTTCAAATATCGCCCTTTCCATCCTTTCGGCGGGTTGCGGAAGTTAATTTTGGTTAGAAACTCGCCCGCTTCCAGCGCGTTGACGCCCGGTCCCTTGAAAAATTCTGTGGCCGGGATCGTGAGTTCGCCTTTTGGACCCAAGGCAGTTAGCTCGGCTTCCAAAACGAGAGCGGCCGGGGCCGTGTCAGCCGCGGGTGAGGCGTTGCATAAATTTCCTCCGACCGTCGCCCGGTTCCGAAGCTGATAGGAGGCAACCGATTCCGCAGCCTCAGCCAACAGCGGATAGTGGTTGAGCACATCTGGATTTCGAGCGAGAGCGTTCATCGTCACTGCAGCGCCCACAGTGAGACCGTCCTTCTTGCTA